>NZ_JBEXGL010000018.1:0-136838 GCF_040607315.1 Micromonospora sp. NPDC005305
GCACAAGGCCAGTCAGACGAAGGGTCACGCCTACCGCTGCCAGCTATCAGCTCATCACTGCTGAACCGACCCCACCAGCCTCACAGTCAGTCGAGCAGGGCGTCCAGGCCGACGGTGAGGCCCGGCCGGCGGCGCACCTCGCGCACCGCCAGCAGCACGCCGGGCATGAACGAGGCCCGGTCGTACGAGTCGTGCCGGATGGTCAGCGTCTCGCCCGTGGTGCCGAAGAGCACCTCCTGGTGGGCGACCAGACCGGTGGCGCGGACGGCGTGGACGCGCACCCCGTCGATGTCGGCGCCGCGCGCGCCGGGCACCTCGTCCCTGGTGGCGTCGGGGGTGGGGCCGAGACCGGCCTCGGCGCGGGCCTGCGCGACGAGCCGGGCCGTGTGGGTGGCGGTGCCGCTGGGCGCGTCGAGCTTGCGCGGGTGGTGCTGCTCGATGATCTCGACGGACTCGAAGTGCCGGGCCGCGCGGGCGGCGAACTGCATCATGAGCACCGCGCCGATGCCGAAGTTGGGGGCGATCACCACGCCGACGCCGGGCGTGCCGGCCAGCCAGCCGCGCACCTGCTCCAGCCGCTGCTCCGTGAAGCCGGTGGTGCCGACGACCGCGTGGATGCCCTGGTCGATGCACCAGCGCAGGTTGTCCATGACGACGTCGGGGGTGGTGAAGTCGACGACCACCTCGGCGCCGGCGACGGCGGACCGGTCGTCGCCCTGGTCGATGGTGGCCACCAGGTCGAGGTCGCCGGCCGCGTCGACGGCCTTGCAGACCTCCATGCCCATCCGGCCGCGGGCGCCCAGCACGCCGACCCGCACCGACCCGACCGGGGTCTTCTCCTGCTCGTCAGTCACGGGGCACAACCTATCCCAATCGGGACGCCGCCCTCCCCACGGACCGGCCGGGATCAGCCCGGCGACTGCACCGGGGAGCGGGACCGGTCAGCGCGCGGCGAAGGCGGACTCGTCGAACGGGCCCACCACGGCGAGGGACATCGGCCGGGCGAGCAGTTCGGCGGCGAGGCCGTTGACGTCGTCGAGGGTCACCGCGTCGACCCGGGCCAGCAGCTCGTCGACCGGCATGAGGTTGCCGTAGAGCAGCTCGCCCTTGGCCAGCCGGCTCATCCGGGAGCCGGTGTCCTCCAGGCCGAGGACGAAGGAGCCCTTGCTCATCCCCTTGCCCCGGGCCAGCTCGGCCTCGGTGATCCCCGTGGCGGCCACCCGGGACAGCTCGGCCCGGGTCAGGTCCAGCACCTCGTCCACCTTGCCCGGGGCGCAGCCGGCGTAGACGGCGAAGAGGCCGCTGTCGGCGTACTGGCTGGCGTAGGAGTAGACCGAGTAGGCCAGGCCGCGCTGCTCGCGGATCTCCTGGAACAGCCGGCTGGACATGCCGCCGCCGAGCACGTTGTTGAGCACCCCGAGGGCGAAGCGCCGCTCGTCGGTGCGGTCGATGCCGGGGCAGCCGAGGATGACGTGCGCCTGCTCGGTCTCCTTCGGCTCGACCAGGGTGGCGGCCGGCTTGGTGCGTACCGCCGGGGTGGCCGGCCGGTGCGCGGCCGGCGCGGCCGGGTCGGTGTCCAGCGGGGTGCCGCGCAGCGCCTGCCGGACCAGCTTGACCACGGCGGCGTGGTCGAGGTTGCCGGCGGCGGCGATGACGATCTGCGGCGGCGTGTAGCGGCGGCGGTAGAAGCTCTGGATCTGCCGCCGGGTCATCGGCGTGACCGTCTCCTCGGTGCCGGAGATGAGCCGGCCGAGGGGGTGGTCGCCGTAGACGGCGCGGGCGAACAGGTCGTGCACCTCGTCGCCGGGCTCGTCGTCGTGCATGGCGATCTCTTCGAGGATGACCGCGCGTTCGGTCTCCACGTCGGGGGCGGCCAGCACCGAGTCGGCGACCAGGTCGCACATGACGTCGATGGCCAGCGGCAGGTCCTCGTCCAGCACGCGGGCGTAGTAGCAGGTGTATTCCTTGGTGGTGAAGGCGTTGGTCTCGCCGCCCACCGCCTCGATCTCCGAGGAGATCTCCAGCGCGCTGCGCTTGTTGGTGCCCTTGAAGAGCAGGTGCTCCAGGAAGTGCGCGGCGCCGGCCTGCGGACCGGTCTCGTCGCGGGAGCCCACCGCCACCCAGATGCCGAACGACACGCTGCGCATGGCCGGGATCGCCTCGGTGAGCACGCGCAGGCCGCTGGGGAGAACGGTGCGGCGGACGGTGCCGCCCAGCGGGTCGTCGCTGAGCGTCCGGGTGATCGCCCGGGCGGTTCCCCCCGCGGGGCGCGCGACCTCGGACGACGTCACCCCCCGTCGAGCTGCCGGGGAGGACGAACGCCGGGTCCGACTCACGAGGAACCTGCTCTCAGTTCGACGAGGGGTGGGTGGTGCGGTGGTGACGAGCGACAGCTCCGACGGCTCCAGCTCGGCGCGGCTGACGCCGAACCGGAGCTGGAGCCGTGGCTGGAGCAGTCACCGGCCGGGCGACGCCGTGGGCGTCACCCGGCCGGTGGGTGGATCAGCTGTGCCGGGTGCGGCGCCGCGGGCGGCCGTCGCCGCCGCCCTCGCCGCCTTCGCCGCCCTCGCCGCGCTCCGGACCCCGGCCGCCGCGGTCGCGGTCGCCGCGCTCACGGTCGCCACGGTCGCGCGGGCCACGGTCGCCGCCGCGGTCCCGGCCGCCCGGCCGCTCGCCGCCACCGGCGGCCTCGCCGGCGGCCGGCGCCTCGGCGCCTTCCGGACGGATCTTGTCCAGGTAGATCTTCCCGCGGGCGTCGATGTCCGCGATCTCCACCTCGACCCGGTCACCGACGTTGAGGAAGTCCTCGACCTTCTCGACCCGCTTGCCGTCGCCCACCTTGGAGATGTGCAGCAGGCCGTCGCGGCCCGGGAGCAGCGAGATGAAGGCACCGAACGCGGCGGTCTTCACCACCGTGCCGAGGAACCGCTCCCCCACCTTCGGCAGGGTCGGGTTGGCGATGCCGTTGATCCGGTCCACCGCCGCCTGGGCGGACGGGCCGTTGGTGGCGCCGACGTAGATGGTGCCGTCGTCCTCGATGGAGATCTCGGCACCGGTCTCGTCCTGGATGGCGTTGATGGTCTGGCCCTTCGGGCCGATCACCATGCCGATCTTGTCGACCGGGATCTTCACCGTGGTGACCCGCGGCGCGTACTCCGACATCTCGGCCGGAGCCTCGATCGCCCGCTGCATCACGTCGAGGATGGTCTGCCGGGCCTCGTTCGCCTGCTGCAGCGCGGCGGCCAGCACGTCCGACGGGATGCCGTCGAGCTTGGTGTCGAGCTGCAGCGCGGTGACGAACTCCCGGGTGCCGGCGACCTTGAAGTCCATGTCGCCGAACGCGTCCTCGGCGCCGAGGATGTCGGTCAGCGTCACGTACTGGGTCTTGCCGTCGACCTCGTCGGAGATGAGGCCCATGGCGATGCCGGCGACCGGCGCCTTCAGCGGCACACCGGCCGAGAGCAGGCCCAGCGTCGAGGCGCAGACCGAGCCCATCGAGGTGGAGCCGTTGGAGCCGAGCGCCTCGGAGACCTGCCGGATGGCGTACGGGAACTCCTCGCGCGACGGCAGCACCGGGATCAGCGCGCGCTCGGCGAGAGCGCCGTGGCCGATCTCGCGCCGCTTCGGCGAGCCGACCCGGCCGGTCTCACCGGTCGAGTACGGCGGGAAGTTGTAGTTGTGCATGTAGCGCTTGCGGTTCTCGGGGGACAGCGTGTCCACCATCTGCTCCATGCGCAGCATGTTCAGCGTGGTGACGCCCAGGATCTGGGTCTCGCCCCGCTCGAACAGCGCCGAGCCGTGCACCCGCGGCAGCACGCCGACCTCGGCGGTCAGCGGGCGGATGTCGCGCGGGCCGCGGCCGTCGATGCGGACCTGCTCGCGCAGGACCCGGTTGCGGACCTCGGACTTGGTCAGCGAGCGGAAGGCGGCGGAGAGCTCCTTCTCGCGGCCCTCGAAGCGACCGCCCAGTTCCTCGGCGACCTTGGCCTTGATCCGGTCCAGGGCCTCCTCGCGGTCCGCCTTGCCGGCGATCTTGAGGGCCTCGGAGACCTCGGCGCGGGCCACCTCGGCCACGGCCTCGTAGACGTCGTCCTGGTAGTCCAGGAAGACCGGGAACTCGGCGACCGGCTTGGCGGCCACCTCGGCCAGCTCGCTCTGCGCGCGGCACAGCTCGCGGATCGCCGGCTTGGCGGCCTCCAGGCCGCTGGCCACGATCTCCTCGGTCGGCGCGGTGGCGCCGTCCGAGATCAGGGCCACGGCGTTCGGTGTCGCCTCGGCCTCGACCATCATGATCGCGACGTCGCCGTCGGCCAGCGCCCGGCCGGCCACCACCATGTCGAAGGTGGCTCGGGCCAGCTCCTCCAGGGTCGGGAAGGCGACCCACTGGCCGTCGACGTGCGCGACCCGGGTCGCGCCGATCGGGCCGGAGAACGGCAGGCCGGAGAGCTTGGTCGACATGGAGGCGGCGTTGATGGCCACCACGTCGTACGGGTGCTGCGGGTCGAGCGCCAGGATGGTCTCGACGACCTGGACCTCGTTGCGCAGGCCCTTGACGAACGACGGGCGCAGCGGGCGGTCGATCAGCCGGCAGGTGAGGATGGCGTCCTCGCTGGGCCGGCCCTCGCGGCGGAAGAACGAGCCGGGGATCCGGCCCGCGGCGTACATCCGCTCCTCGACGTCGACGGTCAGCGGGAAGAAGTCGAACTGCTCCCGGGGCTGCTTGCCGGCGGTGGTGGCGGAGAGGACGACCGTCTCGCCGAGCTGGGCGATGACGGAGCCGGCGGCCTGACGGGCCAGCCGGCCGGTGGAGAAGGTGATCTCGCGGGTGCCGAAGGACCCGTTGTCGATCACGGCGGTGCGGGATTCGGTGCCGAGGTTGGTCTCGGTCATGTGCTGTGGTGCTCCTTCGCGTCGTCGGCCCACGACACGGGGTACTGCTCAGGCGGCCGGTCTTCGATCGAAGCGCCCGGGTGGCCGGCATGATGCCGGGGTGCCCGGGGGCCACTACCGGAGACCGGTGCGCTGACCGGTTCCCTCTCGGTCGGTCGCGTGGCCGGGTTCTTCTGGTGGTACCGGAACGGGGGAGCGGCCGAGTGGCCACTCCCCCGTCACGTCATCGGCGCAGGCCGAGCCGCTCGATGAGCGACCGGTAGCGGTTGATGTCCTTCTTCTGGACGTAGTTGAGCAGCCGGCGGCGACGGCCGACCAGCAGCAGCAGCCCACGGCGGCTGTGGTGGTCGTGCTTGTGCACCTTCAGGTGCTCGGTGAGCTCAGCGATCCGCTTGGTGAGGACCGCGACCTGCACCTCCGGCGAACCGGTGTCGCCCTCGGCGGTCGCGTACTCCGAGCGGATCTTGGCCTTGGCTTCCTGGTCGAGCGCCATGTTCTCCCTGTTTCGTGGAACGTTAAGTGAGGTCCGGATCGGTCGGAGTGACCGGGAAACGGACCGGTTCCTCGCACCCGCGGCGTCGTGCAGGCACGCGAGGCCCCACGTCGGTCAGCCGACGTCCCCGTCAGCCTACCAGCCCGGGCGGGAACCGCCCGGTGAAGGGCCACGAAGTGGCCCGCCCGCCGGCTCCGGCCCGCTCAGCCGACCGCCCGCCGGGTCCGCTCCACGTCCTCGGCGATCTGGGCCACCAACGGCTCGATCGCGTCGTACGTCCGTTGTTCCCGCAGGTGCGCCACGAAGTCCAGGGCCAGCCGCTCGCCGTAGAGGTCGCCCGTGAAGTCCAGCGCGTACGCCTCCACCCGGCGCTCCCGGCCGGAGAACGTCGGGTTGGTGCCGATGGAGACCGCCGCCGCCAGAGGCTCGCCGCCCCGGCGCACCAGCCGGGCCGCGTACACCCCGTCTGCCGGGATGGCCGCGTACCGGTGGGTCAGCAGGTTGGCCGTGGGGTAGCCCAGCTCACGCCCGCGCTGGTCACCGCGGACCACCACGCCCTCGACCCGGTGGGGGCGGCCCAGCGCGGCGGCCGCCGCGGCCACGTCCCCCGCGTCGACGCAGGAGCGGATGTACGTGGAGGAGAAGACCGTGCCCGCCTCGGCGACCAGCGGGGCGCCCTCCACCCCGAAGCCGAAGGTGCGGCCCAGCCGCTCCAGCAGCGCCACGTCGCCGGCCGCCCGGTGCCCGAACCGGAAGTTGTCGCCGACCACCACCAGCGCGGCGTGCAGGTGCTCGACCAGGACGTCGTGCACGAACTCCTCGGCCGGCAGCCGGGAGAACTCCGGGGTGAACGGCACGACGCAGAGCACGTCCACGCCGAGCGCCTCGATCAGCTCGGCCTTGCGGGCCGGCTCGGTGAGCACGGCCGGGTGCGAGCCGGGGCGCACCACCTCGGCCGGGTGCGGGTCGAAGGTCACCACCACCGACTTGACGCCCAGCTCGCGGGCGCGCGCCACGGCGTGGCCGATGGTGGCCTGGTGGCCCTTGTGCACGCCGTCGAAGACGCCGATGGTGACCACCGAACGCCCCCAGCCGCCGGGCGCCGCCTCGTACCCCCGCCACCGCTGCATGCCGCTCCTCCCCTGTCCGCCCGCGCCGTCAGGCGGGGGCCAGCACGATCTCCGCGCGGGCCCGCCCGTCCCGCTCGCTGACGATAGCGATCAACCCGCCGTCCGGGCCGAAGACGGCGTACGGCCCGGCGATGCCCGCCGGGTCCAGCGGCCCGCCGTGGGAGAGCACCCTGGCCTCCTCGGGCGTGGCGTCGCGGCGCGGGAAGAACCGGCCCGCGGCGGCGTCCAGCGGCAGGTTCACCACGTCCGGCGCGCGCTGCTCCAGCGCGTCGAGGGTGGCCGCCTCGGCCAGGGTGAACCCGCCGACCGCGGTGCGGCGCAGCGCGGTGAGGTGGCCGCCGACGCCGAGCGCCAGGCCCGCGTCCCGGGCGATGGCCCGGATGTACGTGCCGGACGAGCAGGTGACGTCCACGTCCACGTCCACCACCTCGGGGGTGTCACGGCGGATCGCCAGCACCTCCAGCCGGGAGATGGTCACCCGGCGGGCCGGCAGCTCGACGCTCTCCCCCTCGCGCACCCGCTTGTACGCCCGCTGTCCGTCGATCTTGATGGCGCTGACCGCGCTGGGCACCTGGTCCACCTCGCCGGTCAGCGCGGCGAGCGCGGCGCGGACCGCCTCGTCGGTGACCGTGCCGGCCGGGGTGCTGGCGATCACGTCGCCCTCGGCGTCGTCGGTGACCGTCGCCTGGCCGAGCCGGATCGTCGCGGTGTAGCTCTTGCCGGCGCCGATGACGTAGGTGAGCAGCCGGGTGGCCCGGCCCACGCCGATCACCAGCACGCCGGTGGCCATCGGGTCCAGCGTGCCGCCGTGCCCCACCCGCCGGGTCCGGGCCAGCCGCCGGATCCGGGCGACCACGTCGTGCGACGTCATGCCGCCGGGCTTGTCGACCACGATCAGACCGTCTGCGCTCACGACGGCCAAGCCTGCCAGACGCCGGTCATCGGCCCTCCGGGGGATACCGCCCTGATCGAGCCGGGTGTCAAGATCATGCGCCCCTCGCCCCACTCCTGCCCGGGAAGCACGATGAGCAGCGACGACCTCACCCCCGAGCCACCGCGGCTCGACCGCCCGTCCGGGGGCGGCCCCGAGGAGATCCCGGACTGGGTACGCCAACTGGAGCGGGAGATCCACGTCGGACCGGCCGCCCGGCTGCGCATCTGGTTCGGCCGGCACGCCCGCGGCCTGCGCCTCGGCGTCGGCGCGGTGCTGGTGCTCGCGCTGCTGGCGTACGTCGGCGCCGCCGGATACCGGTACGTCAAGCGCCCGGCCGACCCGCCCCGGGCTTATCCGACCGTGAGCCCGCCCGCCGGCGTCCAGGCGACCACCGCGGCATCGCCACCCCCGACCGCCGGCCCGTTCGACGGCACCCCCGCGGGCGCCTTCCCGGAGGGCGCGGCCGGGATCACGCTGCCCCCGGCGAAGGCGACCGGCGGCTTCACGGCGAAGCAGGTGTCCGGCACGCTCACGAAGATCCGGGCCGCCCTGGTGACCGCCCGGCTCGACCGCGCCTTCATGACGGCGAAGGACCGGGAGCGGCTGGTGCGGCAGTTCGCCCCGGACGCCCGCCGCCACCTCCGCGAGGACCTCAGCGACGCGGAGTTCCTCACCCTCGCGACCCGGCTCGCGCCCGGGGCCCGGCTGCTGCCCGACCAGCCCCGGGTGAAGGGTCGGATCACCTACCGGGCGACCCGGGACGACCAGGGGATCCGAGTGCTCCGCCTGACCACCAACTTCGTCTGGGCCTACGCCTTCCAGAGCCCCCGGGCCGAACCCGGCGACGGGGTGGTGGTCGTGCACGACACCCTGGTCTGGGAGGTGCCCCACCCGGACGACGTCCGGCCCCGGAACAGCGGTCTCTGGCTCACGGACATCCGCGCGTACACCGCGAACGTCGACTGCGCGGCCTCCGACAAGGGACTGCTCGACATCGGCACGGCGCGGGACGGGAAGCCGGTCGCCACCCCCACGCCGGACCCCGACTCCCTGTACGACCCCGACCGCTCGCTGGACATCCCCGACAACTGCTGACCCGGCCCCCTCCCGCCACCGTGACGACCTGGGAACCGAGATGACCGAGCACCCCCCGACCGTCGAACCCCGCCGTCCCGAGCAGCCGTACCCGCCCGCCGACGGGCTGGGGACGGTCCCCGACTGGCTGCGCCAGCCGGCCGTGCCGCCCGAGCCGGACCGCTCCGACCGGTGGCGCATCTGGCTGGGCGGCCACTCGGGCAAGCTGCTCGGCGGCGTCGCGGCCCTGCTGGTGCTCGCCTTCTTCGGGTTGCTCGCCACGGGCGGCTACCGGGCCGTCCAGCGGTGGGCAAGCCCGCCGACGGCGTACCCGACGATCAGCCAGCCGGCCGGCGAGCAGGCCGTCTCGTCGGCGTCGCCGCCCCCGGCGGCCGGCGCCTTCGACGGCACGCCGGCCGCCGACTTCCCGGAGGGGGCGGCGGGGATCACCCTGCCCGCCGCGAAGCGGACCGGCCCGTTCACGGAGAAGCAGGTGGCGACCGCCCTGGCCAAGGTCCGCAAGGCCCTGGTGACCGGGCGGCTGGACCGCACATTCATCACCTCGAAGGATCCGGACCGGCTGCTGCGGCAGTTCGCCCCGGACGCGCGGTCCAACCTGCGCAAGGACTTCGCCTCCGACGCCTTCGCCACCTACGCCACCCGGTTGGCGCCCGGCGCCCGGATCACCAAGGACGAGCCGCGGGTGAAGGGACGGATCAGCTACCGGGCCACGAAGGACGCCCAGGGCATCCGCATCCTGGAGATCACCAGCAACTTCGTCTGGGCGTACGCCTTCCGGACCACCGGCGGGCTGCCCGGCGACGGGGTGGTCGTGGTGCACGACACGGTGGTCTGGAGCGTGCCGCACCCCGGCGACGTGCGGAGCGGCTCCGACGGGCTCTGGATCGAGAAGGCCGACTCGTACGGCTCCAACATCGACTGCGCGGCCTTCGACAAGGGACTGCTCGACGTGGGCAGCCCCACCTACGGCGGCCCGGAGGACCCGGATCCGGACGCCGTCTTCGACCCGGACCGCACCCTCGACGTCCCGGACACCTGCTGAGTCACCCCCTGGCACGGGGTCGCGGCGTCGACCCCGTCCGGCAGACTGCCGCCACCCTCGTTACCCCCACCTGCAAGGAGCCCTGGATGAGCACCACCCCGCCGTCGCACGAGCACCGTCCACGGGTCGACCTGCCCGAGTGGATGCGGAACCCGGAGCCACCGCGACGCACCCTCGGCCGCCGCCTCTCGGACTTCGTCGACGGCGTGCCGCCGCTGGCCGCGGCACGCCGTCGGCTCTGGGCGTGGCGGGACCGTACCCGGTTCAGCGAGCGCCACCCCGCACTGTCCGCGATCGTGTCCTTCGTGGTGGTGGCCGTGGTGGCCACCGCGCTGGTGGTCGGCATGCTCTACCTCTTCAACAAGATCACGAACCACGAGATCTGACGCGCCCCGTCCCGGTGCGACGTTCAGCCGCCAACCTCTCCGTACGCCTTGGGATGCCCGATGACCACCGAGGACGAGACCACTCCACCGGCCGATCCGGACCGGTACGAGGTCGCCACCCGCGATGAGGCCATCCAGCTGCCCAGCTGGATGACCGGCGAGGACGCGGCGACGCCGCTCACCCGCGGGGAGCGCATCCAGCTCGTGTGGTCCCGGGAGCGCGGCAAGCGCCACGTCGCCTACGTCGCGTTGCTCGCGCTGGCACTCCTCGGCGCCACGGCCGCACTCGGTCAGGTCGCGGTCGACCGGATCCGGGCCGGCACCGCCCAGCCGACGGCCTCTCCCACGCCGTCTCCGGTGCCGCTGAGCCAGGTCGGCGAGCCGCGGGACCTCTTCGCCGGGAGCGTCGCGGCGGATTTCGCGGTCGGCGAGGAGGCGCTCACGCTGCCCCGGGCCACCGCTTCCGGACCGTTCACCGCCGCGGAGGTGGCCGCGGCCCTGACCCAGGTCCGCAAGGCGCTCACGGCGGCCCGCCTCAATCTGGCCATGTTCCTCGGCGACCCGGAGCCGTTCCTGGCCCTCCTCGCGCCGGACGGCCGCCGGGAGCTGGCGCACGACTTCGACGACAACACCTTCGTGCACTACGCCACCCGGATCGGCTCCCGTGACCGGGCTGAGGAGGTCAGGGCCCGGGGGACGATCCGCTACCGGGCCACCACGAACGAGTACGGCGTCCCGGTGCTGGAGATCACCACCGACTACGTCTGGGTGTACGCGTTCGACGTCCCGCGCACCACGCCCGGCCAGGCCGGCCTGGCGGCGATCCACGACGAGGTCGTCTGGCAGGTCCCCCGGTCGCACGGGCTGCCCGCCAAGCAGCGAGGGCTCTGGCTGGTGTCGGCGCGGGCGAGCACCAGCAATGTGGACTGTTCCCGGCTGGCGGAGGGCTTCTTCACGGTCTATCCGTGGCTGGGCGGGCCGGGCTCGTTCAAGCACTGTTGACGGTCGGGGCGTCCGCCGTTGGCCGACTCGCGGTCGGGGTATACCGAATTGAGCGACAAGGTGGGACACTCACTGACATCTCGCCCACTCCTGACCGGGGGCCGTGATGACCGACGATCGGCCGGACTCCGCACCACCGCGCCACCCCGCCGCGACGCCGGGCCACCGGCCCGGACCGCCGGCCGCGCCGGACTGGTCGCGCCGGCCGCCGCCGGTCGCGGGCGGCCCGGGCCACGACGGCGGGCGGCGGGGCTGGCTGGGCCGGCACTCCGGCTCGCTGCTCACCGCCGTGACGGCGCTGCTGCTGCTCGCCTTCGTCGGGGTGGTCGGCGGGGCCATCCTGGTGTCGATGCCGTCCTCGGGCGGGCGGCCGGTGGTGTTCCCGACGTTCGGCCCGCCGACCGGCGCACCGGCGCCCACGTCCGCCGCACCAGCCCGGGCGTCCGGGCCCTTCGACGGCACGCCGGCCGCCGGGTTCGCCCAGGGGCAGGCGGGGATCGCCCTGCCGGCCGCGAAGCGGACCGGCCCGTTCACCGAGAAGCAGGTGGCGGCCGCGCTGACGAAGGTCCGGGCGGTCCTGGTGACCGCGCGGCTGGACCGCCGGTTCATGACCACGGACGACCCGGAGCCGCTGATCCGTCAGTTCGCCCCGGACGCCCGCGCCGGCCTGCGGGAGAGCTTCACCTCCGACACCTTCGCCGCCTACGCCACCCGGTTGGCGCCCGGCGCCCGGCTCACCGCCGACCAGCCCAGGGTGAAGGGTCGGATCAGCTACCGGGCCACCAAGGACGCCGACGGCGTCCGGATCCTGGCGGTGACCACCAACTTCGTCTGGTCGTACGCCTTCCCGACCGACGGCACGGCGCCGGGCGACGGGCTGGTCGTCGTGCACGACACGGTGGTCTGGAGCATGCCGCATCCCGACGACGTCAAGCGCGGCTCGAACGGGCTGTGGATCGAGGACGCGAACTCGTACGCCGCCAACGTCGACTGCGCGGTCTTCGACCGGGGCCTGCTCGGCCCGGGCACGCGCGGCTTCGGCGGCCCGGACCCGGTGTTCGACCCCGCCGCGACGCTGGACCTGCCGGACACCTGCTGAGCCGGGGTCAGCGGACGGCGCCGACCACGGCCCAGCCGCCCGAGCGCAGCCGCAACAGCAGGGCGACCAGCCGGAGCACCACGAACAGGGTCAGCCCCGCCCAGATCCCGCCCAGCCCGAGGTCGAGCCCGTAGGCCAGCCAGATGGCCGGCAGGAAGCCGCCCAGCGCCGCCACGATGGTCAGGTTGCGCAGGTAGCGGACGTCCCCCGCGCCGATCAGCACGCCGTCCAGGGCGAACACGACGCCGCCGATCGGCTGGAGCGCCACGAACCAGGGCCAGGCCACCATGGCCTGCTCGCGTACCTGCGGATCGGAGCTGAACCACGACGGCACGAGGCCGGCGCCGGCGGCGATGAGCACCGCGAACGCCACGCCGCAGAGGCCGCCGACCAGGGCGATGCGCCGGGCGAGGGCGCGGGCCGCGGCAGCGTCGCCGGCGCCGAGCGCCGCGCCGATCAGGGACTGCGCCGCGATCGCCAGGGCGTCCAGCACCAGGGCCGTGAAGAACCAGAGCTGTACGGCGATCTGGTGCGCGCCGACCGCGGCGGCCCCGAACCGGGCGGCCACGGCGGTCGCGGACAGGAAGCTGGCCTGGAAGGCGACGCCCCGGATGAGCAGGTCGCGGCTGAGCGTCAACTGCTGGCCGATCAGCCGGGGCCGGGGGCGCAGCGCGACCCGCTCCCCGACCAGGGCCGCCGCGAAGAGGCCGCCGGAGATGGTCTGCGCCACCGCGTTCGCCACGGCCGAGCCGGCCAGGCCGAGCCCGGCCGGGTAGACCAGCAGCGGGCAGAGCAGCGCGGAGAGCAGGTTGGGGCCGAGCACGAAGAGCAGCGGCCGGCGGGTGTCCTGGATGCCGCGCAGCCAGCCGTTGCCGGCCGCCGCCAGCAGCAGGCCGGGCGCGCCGAGCGCCGCGATCCGCAGCCAGGTCGCGGCGGCGTCGGCCACCTCGCCGGGGCCGCCCGCGAGGGTACGCGCCAACCACCCGCCGCCGATCTGCATGGCGAGCGCCACGAGCACCCCGACGCTCAGGGCGAGCCAGGACGCCTGCACGCCCTCGGCCACGGCCGCGGCCCGGTCCCCCGCGCCGAACCGCCGGGCCGACCGCCCGGTGGTGCCGTACGCGACGACGGTGCCGAGCCAGGCGGTCAGCGTCAGCACGGTGCCGCCGATGGCGAGCGCGGCGAGCGGGACCCGCCCCAGGTGCCCGACGACCGCCGTGTCGACCAGCACGTAGAGCGGCTCGGCCGCGAGGACCACGAGGGCCGGCAGGGCGAGCGAGGCGATCCGCCGGGCCGTGGCGGACTGGGCGGCGGGCGCGACTGTCGGACTCATCGCCGCCGATCCTGGCACGCCCCGCGTAAGGCATGCAACCCCACTCACTACTTACTCTCCCGGACGCACTCCGGGGTTGATCGTGAGGGTGGCGGCGATGTGGATCCCCGAAACTGCCGCCAACGTCATGATCGACGGGGTGGGGCGGGGCCCGGCGGAGATCCGCGGGCGTGCGGCGTCACCGCCGGGCGGCCACCGTCACTGACGGGTGTCCATGGAGGTCTGCAGTGCGCGGCGCATCTGCTCGCGCGCCTCGTCGGCGGTGTTCTCGGTCTGCGGCTTGCGCTTGGTCGCCATGGGAGTTCCCTTCCAGGGTGCGGACCACCGACGCACGGCGGCCCTGATGGGCGCCGACGTTCCCACCCGGCGCGGCCTCCGCCGCGCCGCGACGTGGAGTCGTCGGCCTGCTGAGCGCCGGCGGCGCGGTCCGGGATCACCGGAACGGCTCGCTGGCAGCGTGTGCCCGGGTCGGTCTGACCCTGGAGGGAGGCGGCACCGGGTGTGGCACCACCGCCCCGTGACCTGCGCCGAAGCGCCGGCCCTCACCCAAATTAACGTTCACTTTCCACATGCTGCCCACTGTTCCCGCAATGCGGACAGGGAGACCGGGGGGGGCGGCGGCGCGCCTCAGCGGGCCAGGAAGTGCCAGCCCAGCCACCACCAGAAGCCGAACAGGCCGATCCGCCCGACCGGCACCGGCCCGACCTCGTAGCGCATCACGAAGGCGCAGACGTCGGCCAGGGACGGGATGCGCGAGCCCTCCCGCCGGGCGGCCCACTCGACGGCCGCGAAGAGCAGCAGCGCGACCACGAAGCCGCCGATCGCCACGATGCGCATCATCGGCGCACCAGCCCCCAGAACGCGGTCAGCCAGGCGAACCAGGCCGCCGAGCGGACCAGATGGTCCTCCAGCATGGGATCGGCCAGCCGGGAGAACGTGGGGAACTCGTCCCCCACCGACAGCACGAACGTCGCGCCCTCCAGGACGCCGAAGACGGTGACCGGCAGCAGCCACCAGAGCGCGCCGGCCGGCAGCCGCCGCGGCGCCGACCGCCGGGGCGGCACCCGGTTGCTCAGGCCGACCCAGATCAACGCCCCGCCGGTGCCCAGGGTGTAGAGGTTGGCGGCGGCGGAGAAGGACGGCAACTGCCCGCCGACCAGGGAGAGGCAGATCAGCACCGGCACGGAGACGACCGGGCGGTCCCAGGCCCGGGGCGCCTCGACGGTGAGCTCACGGGGGTGATCCATCACCCGATTGTCCCCAGCGTCACGGTACGCGGAAAGACCGGCACGCCCCGGAGTCACCCCCGGTTCCCGCCCTCGGGGTAGGTCAGGCGGGCAGCAGGGCGCCCGGCAGTTCCGCCCGGATGCGCTCCACCACCTCGTCGACCGTGCCCCGCCCGGTGAACCCGGCCGCGAACCGGTGCCCGCCGCCCCCGAGCGCCATCGCGACCCGGCTCACGTCCACGGCGCCCTTGCTGCGCAGCGAGACCGCCCACTCGGCGTCGCCGGACTGCTTGACCACGCAGCTCACGTCCGCCTCGGCGGTGCAGCGCACCGAGTCGATCAGGGCCTCCAGCACGTACGCCGGCTGGTCGTGCCGGGCCAGGTCCTCCCGGGTGGCGTAGGTCCAGACCAGCCCGCGCCCGGCGGCGGCCGCCGGTTCCAGCCGGGCCCGGCCCACCACCTCGCCGAAGAGGCGCACGGCGCCGAACGGCCGGGTGTCGAAGATCTTCCGGGAGATCTCCCCCGGCCGGATCCCGGTGGCCAGCAGCCGGGCCGCCATCTCGTGCACGGCCGGCGTGGTGGCCTCGAAGCGGAACGAGCCGGTGTCGGTGCTGAGCGCCACGTAGAGGCCGGCCGCGATGTCCGCGTCCAGCGTCACGCCGAGCCGATCCAGCAGGCCCAGCGCGACCACCGAGGTGGCCGCCGCCTGCGGGTCCACCAGCTGGATGGCGCCGAACCCGGTGTTCGAGGCGTGGTGGTCCAGCACCAGCGCCGTGCCCGCCTTGTCCAGCCGGTCGACCAGGTCACCCAGGCGCGACTCGCTCGCCGCGTCGAAGCAGATCACCAGGTCCGGATCCGGGTACGCGTCGTCCTGCGCCACCAGCAGGTCGGAGCCGGGCAGCCAGCGGAACGGCTCGGGCACCTCCGGCGGCCCGGGAAAGGTCGCCTGGAGCTGCCGCACGCCGAGCCGGCGCAGGCCCAGCCCGAAGCCGAGCATGCTGCCCAGCGCGTCGCCGTCCGGGTTGACGTGGCAGATGAGCAGCACCCGCGCGGTGGCGGGGAGCCCGCGTACGGCCGCGACGGCGGCCGCCCAGTCGGTGTCGGTCGGGCCGGCGCCGTCCGGCGGGCCGCCCTCGGCGGAACCGGTCACGGGCGGTCGCCGCCGCGCGGCTCCCCGTCCCCGGTCTCCTCGACCTCGGCGTCCTCGGTGTCCTCGTCCTCGTCCTCGACCCGGTACGGCTGGGGCTCGCCCGCGTACTCGGCCTTGGCGGCCAGGCGCTGCACCTCGGCGTCCGCGTTGCGGGCCGCCGCGAGCAGGTCGTCGATGTGCTTGACCTGGTCCTGCACGTCGTCGAGGACGAAGGTCAGGGTCGGCGAGTGGCGCAGCCCGAGCGCCTTGCCCACGGTGCTGCGCAGCATGCCCTTGGCGCTCTCCAGCGCGGCGGCGGTGCTGGCCTGGGCCGCCGCGTCGCCGAGCACGGTGTAGAACACCGTGGCGTCGCGCAGGTCGGCGGTGATCCGGGCGTCGGTGATCGTGATCATGCCGAGCCGGGGGTCCTTGATCTGGCTCCGCACCACCGACGCGACCAGTTCACGGATGCGCTCCGCGTGCCGGCGAACCTTGGCCGGATCCGTCATGTCCCCCACCTCCAGGGCTTCCTGCTTCCTACGACGGCTCCGGCTCGGCACGCCTGACGCCGCGCCGCGACCTGGAGCCGTCGGCCGGAGACGACGGCGCGGCGCCGCCAGGTCCGACCGCTCAACATCCCGAACACTACCCGCGCGATCGCCACGCTCGCGCGGGGCCGCCGCTGCCGGCGACCGGCCCGGTCAGTCCTCCGCGCCGTGCAGGCGGCGGTGGACCGACAGCAGCTCGACCTCCGGCCGGGCGGCGACCAGCCGCTCGCAGGAGTCGAGCACCTCGCGGACGTGCGCCGGCTCGGCGGCCACCACGGCCACCCCGATCTGCGTACGGCCGTGCAGGTCGAGCGCCCCCACCTCGGCGGCGGACACCTCGAACCGGCGCAGCGCCGCGACGATCGGCCGGACGTACGACCGCTTGGCCTTCAGGGACCGGGAGTCCCCCGGGAGCAACAGGTCGAATTGCGCGGTTCCGGTGTACACGGCGAGCAACGGTACGGCAGGAGCACGGCCCCGGTCACCCGGTTTCCTGCGACGGCTCCCGGTCGCTGCGCCGCGCCGGGCCGGGGTCGCCGTCCGCGACGGCCACCAGCACGTCCCGCTCGATCGCCTGGTCGACCCGGTGCGCGAGGTCCCGCCAGCCGGGCCCGTCCACCACCCGCAGGCCGGCGTCGGCCAGCACCGCCTCGGCGGCGGCCCGCGGGGCCACGAGCGTGTTCCAGGACAGCCCCAGCGCGCCGCCCGGGCGCAGCAGCTCCCGCCACACCGGCACGGCGGCCGTGAGCAGGTCCAGCGGGCTGCGGGACAGGCCGGTCCCGGTGCGGCTGCCGTGCGCCACCCCGTACGGGGCGTCGGTGACGATCACATCGGCGCAGCCGGGTCGGAGCACCTCGCGGGCCCGGGTGGTGTCGGCGTGCAGCACGGTGACCCGCTGGGTCGCCCCGGCCCGGTGCGCGTCCCGGGACGGCGCGACGACCGCCTCGAAGCGCCGGGCCACGAGCCTCCGGTCCCGCCGCACCGGCACCGTCTCGGCGGTGTGCTTGAGCCGCTTGCGGCGCAGCCAGGTACGCAGGAACGCCGCGTAGGCGTCCACGTCCTTGCCGTCGTGTTCCACGCCGATGCCGTCGTAGCCGTACATGAGCGCCTGGTTGAGGGTGGTGCCCCGCCCGCAGAGCGGGTCGAGCACCACGACCGGACCGTCGAGCATCCGGGGCGCCGAGGCCGAGGCGAGCAGGGTGACGTTGAGCAGCAGCCGGGTGAACTGCTCGTTGGTCTTGCCGGCGTACTTGGGGATGGTGACGAGGTCGGAGTCGTACCGGGCGAGGGGGTGCAGCGGCACCGGCCGGAGCAGGTCGTCGCCCACCCGCTCGAAGAGCGCGTACGCCGCCGACAGGTTGGCCAGGTGGGCCAGGTCCCGGGCGCCCGGTCCGGGCTCCGGGGCGGCGAAGGTCAGGTACTCCACCCCGCCGATCCGCTCCACGGCGGCGTCGACCGGCGGCGCGTCGAGCACCCCCGACCCGGCGAACACGGTCAGCTCGGCGTGGGCCAGCCGGCCGGCGGCGTCGGCGTAGACGCGGTTGGCGGAGGGGGCGAGGAGCAGCGCGTACCTGAGCACGCCGGAGATTGTCGCAGCCTGCGGAAACGGCGACGGCCGGGGCCCGCAGGCCCCGGCCGTCGCCGTCGTTCACACCGCTCAGGCGCGCGGCTTCTCCCGCATCTCGAAGGTCTCGATGACGTCGCCGACCTGGACGTTGTTGTAACCGCCCAGCGTCAGACCACACTCGAAGCCTTCGCGGACCTCGGTCGCGTCGTCCTTGAACCGCTTGAGGGAGCTGATCGTGAGGTTGTCCGCCACGACCGCCCCGTCCCGCAGCAGCCGCGCCTTGGCGTTGCGGCGGATGAGGCCGGACCGGACGATACAGCCGGAGATGTTGCCGATCTTGGACGAGCGGAAGACGTCGCGGATCTCCGCGGTGCCCAGCTCGACCTCCTCGTACTCCGGCTTGAGCAGACCCTTGAGCGCGGCGTCGATCTCCTCGATGGCCTGGTAGATGACCGTGTAGTAACGGATCTCCACGCCCTCGCGGTCGGCGATCTCGCGGACCTTGTTGGCGGCCCGCACGTTGAAGCCGATGATCGTGACCGCCTCGGACGAGGCGCTCGCGAGCATGACGTCGCTCTCGGTGATCGCACCCACGCCCCGGTGGATGATCCGAAGCTGGACCTCCTCCGGGATGTCGAGGTTGAACAGCGCGTCCTCGAGGGCCTCCACGGAACCGGAGACGTCGCCCTTGAGCACCAGGTTGAGCGAGGTCTTCTCGCCCTCCTTGAGCTGCTCCATGAGCGTCTCGAGAGTCGCCCGGCCACGGGAGTTGGCGAAGGACGCCGCCCGCCGCCGTGCCTGCCGCTGCTCGGCGATCTGCCGCACGGTCCGGTCGTCCTCGGCGGCCAGGAAGGTGTCACCCGCACCCGGCACCGTGGTCAGACCCAGCACCATGACCGGACGCGCCGGCCCGGCCTCGTCGACCGGCTTGCCGTTCTCGTCCAGCATGGCCCGGACCCGGCCGTGCGCCCCACCGGCGACGATCGAGTCGCCGGCTCGGAGGGTGCCCTTCTGCACCAGCACGGTCGCCACCGCACCACGGCCCTTGTCCAGGTGCGCCTCGATGGCGACACCCTGCGCCGGCCCGTCGATCGGAGCGGTCAGCTCCAGCGACGCGTCGGCGGTCAGCAGCACGGCCTCGAGAAGCTCCTCGATGCCGATGCCGGGCTTGGCCGCCACGTTGACGAACATGGTGTCGCCGCCGTACTCCTCGGCGACCAGGCCGTACTCGGTCAGCTGCTGGCGGACCTTGTCCGGGTTCGCCTCGGGCTTGTCGACCTTGTTGACCGCGACCACGATCGGCACGTCCGCCGCCTTGGCGTGGTTGAGCGCCTCGATGGTCTGCGGCATCACACCGTCGTCGGCCGCCACCACCAGGATCACGATGTCCGTCACCTGGGCACCACGGGCACGCATGGCGGTGAACGCCTCGTGACCCGGGGTGTCGATGAAGGTCACCGCGCGGTCCTCGCCCTCGTGCGGGACGTGGACCTGGTAGGCGCCGATGTGCTGGGTGATGCCACCCGCCTCGCCGGCCACGACGTTCGCCTTGCGGATCGCGTCGAGCAGCTTGGTCTTACCGTGGTCGACGTGACCCATGACGGTCACGACCGGCGCACGGCTGACCAGGCGCTCCGCCGCGACCTCGGCGTCGAGGTCGATGTTGAACTGCGCGAGCAGCTCGCGGTCCTCGTCCTCCGGGCTGACGATCTGCACGTCGAAGCCGAGGTGCTCACCCAGCAGCAGCAGGGTCTCGTCGGAGCAGGACTGGGTCGCCGTCACCATCTCGCCCAGGTTGAACATCTCCTGGACCAGCGAACCCGGGTTGGCGTTGATCTTGTCGGCGAAGTCCGACAGCGAGGCGCCACGGGACAACCGGACGACCTGACCCTGACCGCGGGGGGCACCCGAGGACATGGTCGGGGCCGACAGGTTGTCGAACTCCTGTCTGCGCTGCTTCTTCGACTTGCGACCACGGGTCGGTCGGCCACCCGGACGCCCGAAGGCACCCGCGGCGCCGCCGCCACGGCCACGACCGCCACCACCCGGACGGCCACCGCCGCCGGCCGGGGCACCCGGGCGGAAACCGCCACCGGGAGCGCCACCGCCGCCACCGGGACCGCCGCGGTAACCACCACCGCCGCCGCCACCGCCACCGGGACCGCCGCGGAAGCCACCGCCGCCGCCACCGCCGCCGGGACCGCCGCGGAAGCCACCGCCGCCGCCACCGGGACGGCCCGCGCCGCCGCCGGGACCACCACGACCGCCACCGGGGCCACCGGGGCGACCCGTGGTCGGCCGCTGGCTCGGCATGGAGGCCGGGCTGGGCCGGGGCGGCATGGAGGCCGGGCTGGGCCGCGGCGGCATGCCCGCCGGGCTCGGCCGGGGACCGCCGCCACCGGCGGCCGGGGGCCGCTGCTGGCCACCCTGGATGCCGAACGGGTTGTTGCCGGCGCCGCGCGCCGGCGGACGACCGCCCGGTCGGGCACCCGGGCCCGGGGTCGGACCACCGGGACGGCCGGCGGCCGGGGCACCCGGACGCGGCGGCGCCGCGTTGGGGCCCGGACGCGGCCCCGGACGGGGACCACCCTCGGTCGGGGGCTCGCGGCGGACGTTCTCCCGCTGCTGCTGGCGGGCGGCCTGCGCGGCCTTGACCGCGGCCTCCTGCTCAGCCTTGAGGGCGGCGGCGCGCGCCTCGGCGGCCGCCACTTCGATGTCGTGCGCGCTCGCCGGCTTGGCGACCGGGGTCGCCGGCTGCGGCGGGCCGGGGACCGGGCCCTTGGGCTTCGGTCCAGGGGTCGGCGCGGTCGGCCGCCGCGGCGGCATCGGCCTGGCCGAGACCCGGGGGGCGCCCGGGGTCGGGGACGGGGTCGGGGTCGTTGTCGTTGCCGGGCTCGGGGCGGCCGCCGACGGGGCGGCCGGCGCCGAGGAACCACCGGCGGACGCGACGAATGCGCCACGCAGCCGTCGGGCGACGGGCGCCTCGACGGTGCTGGACGCGGACTTCACGAACTCGCCCATCTCCTTGAGCTTGGCGAGAACGGTCTTACTCTCGACCCCGAGCTCCTTGGCAAGCTCGTGTACGCGGGCCTTTCCTGCCACTGCACTCCTCACTCCGAGGTCGTGCGGGCAGCACCCGCAGCGACCTCACTCCTGCACTTGAAGCCTGGTCATTTCAGGGACTTCATCGTGTGCTCATGTCGGTCGTCCTACCTTGCTAGCGACCCTCGACCGGTCGGGCTGACCGGTCGTCGGGGTTTGCGCGTCAACGTGCTCCGCGAGCGCACCGTGGTCGGGGACCCCGGTGATGCGCAGTGCCCGCCCGAAGGCGCGGCGCCGCACCGCCTGCGCGAAGCAGGCCGGATCCGGGTGCATGTTCGCTCCCCGACCCGGCAGTCTGCGCGCCGGATCAGGCCGGAGGCTGTAATGACCAGCCTCGTCACCGATCGCGACGATTCGCAGCAACTCGCTGGCCGGCGCTCGCTTCCGGCAGCCCACACAGGTGCGCTCCGGCAGCGCGCGTCGTGCCACTGGAGGAAGTCTACCCCTAGCTGCTCGAGATCGCGCCGCCCGCCTCGGGAACGTGATCAGCTCCGCCCCGGCCGGCCGCGCCGCTCTGCTCCGCGTCGGAGCGGATGTCGATCCGCCAACCGGTCAACCGGGCCGCAAGCCGGGCGTTCTGCCCCTCCCGCCCGATCGCCAGCGAGAGCTGGAAGTCCGGGACGGTCACCCGGGCGGTACGGCTGGCCAGGTCGACCACCTCCACCCGGAGCGCCTTGGCCGGCGAGAGCGCGTTGCCGACGAAGGTGGCCGGGTCGTCCGACCAGTCGATGATGTCGATCTTCTCGCCGTGCAGCTCGCTCATCACCGCGCGGACCCGCTGGCCCATCGGGCCGATGCAGGCGCCCTTGGCGTTGACCCCCTGGGCGGTCGAACGCACCGCGATCTTCGTGCGGTGACCTGCCTCACGCGCGATGGCGCCGATCTCCACGGTGCCGTCGGCGATCTCCGGAACCTCCAGGGCGAAGAGCTTCTTCACCAGGGCCGGGTGCGACCGGGACAGGGTGATCTGCGGGCCGCGCATGCCCTTGGCGACGTGCACCACGACGCAGCGGATCCGCTCGCCGTGCGCGTACCGCTCGCCGGGGACCTGCTCGGACTGGGGCAGGACGCCCTCCAGCTTGCCCAGGTCGACGCTGACGATGCCCTTCTCGGACCGCGCCTCGTGCGCCTGCACCACGCCGGTGACCAGGTCACCGTCGCGGCCCACGTACTCGCCGAAGTGCACCTCGTCGGTGGCCTCCCGCAGCCGCTGGAGGATCACCTGCTTGGCGGTCATGGCCGCGATCCGGCCGAAGTCGTGCGGGGTGTCGTCCCACTCCCGGACCACGCTGCCGTCGGCGTCCACCTCCTGGGCGTACACCGAGGCGGTCCCGGTCTTGCGGTCGATCTCCACCCGGGCGTGCGGCTCGGCGCCGTCGGTGTGCCGGTAGGCGGTCAGCAGCGCGGTCTCGATCGCCGCGAGGATCGTGTCGAACGGGATTTCCCGCTCGCGCTCCAGTGCGCGCAGCGCCGCGAGGTCGATGTTCACCTCTCCTCGTCCTCCAGATCTTCGTCGTCGTCGTCGATGTCGGTGTCGGTGTCGGTGTCGTCACCGAAGTCCTCGTCGGCCACCTCGTCCAGGCGGGTGAACTCCACCTGGACCCGGCCCGGACCGAGCTCGGCGTACGGGTGCTCCGCACGGCCGGCGTCGGTCTCCAGCGCCACGCGCTCGTCGTCGGCGGCGGCGATCCGGCCGGTGACCTGCCGGTCCCCCTCCGGGCCGTGGACGGTCACCTTGACCAGCCGGCCGGCGTTGCGCCGCCAGTGCCGGGGCAGGGTGAGCGGGCGGTCCACGCCGGGCGAGCTGACCTCGAGCTGGTATTCGCCGGCCACGATGTCCCCGCCGGCCTCCTCGGCGGCGTCCAGCGCCGCCGAGACCGCCCGCGAGACGTCCGCGACGGCGTCCAGGTTGATCCCGCCGTCGGCGTCCACGATCACCCGGACCACGTGCCGGCGGCCGGCGCGGGACACGGAGAGGTCCTCCAGGTCGTAACCGGCGGCCGTGACCACCGGCTCGATCACCTCGCGCAGCCGGGCCCGGCGCGCGTTCAGGTCGCCGCGGGGTGCACCGCCCCGGTCCGCGCCCCGGGTGCCGTCGGACCGGCGGGGGCGCCCCGAGGGCCCCGTCGGCCGGGTGGCACGGCCACGCTGCGTCATTCGGCGCACCTCTCTGCTGTTGCCACGGGCCCGGGGGTCCGTCGTGTCACTGCTCGGCGGGCCGGTCGGCCCGCCATGCCGGCACGCCACCGGGGCGTTCGCGCCCGGTGGCTGCGCAGAGCGTAACGCGCGGGCCGGGCGGCGGCCCGGGCGGCGCACCGACGCCACTGGCCCACAGGACGGTGGAGATGGTGTTGACTTGTCCGGTGGCGACGGGCAGAACGACATCGGATCAGGGCACACCGGGGCATTCCCGGCGGGCGCTGCTGCGCGCCGGGGCGCTGGTCGCGCTCGGTGGCGCGGCCGTGCCGCTGACCGGCTGTGATCTTTTCGACCGCGACGACGAGTCCAAGCCCCCCGATCCGCTGGAGCCGCTCGCGGCCGAGGCCACCGCGCTGGAGGCCCGCTACCGGGCCGCCGCCACCGCCGTCCCGGCGCTGGCCGAGCGGTTCACCCCGATCGCCGACGCGCACCGGGCGCACGCCGAGGAGTTGCGCAAGGTCATCGGCCGGCCGGCGCCGTCGGGCAGCCCGGCCGCCGGCCCGTCGGAGGCCGCCGTCGACCCGGACACCGTCCGGACCGAGCTGCGGCAGGCCGAGCAGGAGGGGCGGGACAACGCCGCGAAGGCGTGCGCCGCCGCGCCCGCCGAGCGGGCCGCGCTGCTCGGCTCGATCGCGGCGGCCCGGGCGACCCACGTGGAGGCGTTGAAGTGAACCCGACCAGCGGCCCGGTCCAGGCCCTCGGCGACGCGCTCGCCGCCGAGTACGCGGCGATCTGGGCGTACGGGGTGATCGGCGTGCACCTGACCGAGGCGGCCCGCTCCGCCGCCCGCGCCGCCGAGGGGGCACACCGGTCCCGCCGGGACGCCCTCGTCCTCCAGCTCAGCTCCGGCGGCGGTCCGGTTCCCGCCGACCGGGCCGGCTACGCGCTGCCGTACCCGGTGACCGACCGGGCGAGCGCGCTCAAGCTGGCCGTCGAGATCGAGGAGCGCACCGCCGGCCACTGGCGGGCGGCGCTGCCGCACACCACCGGGGCGGACCGGAACCGGGCGCTCGCGGCGCTCACCGACTGCGCGCTGCGGGCCACCCGCTGGCGGCGCACCGCCGGGGTGACCCCGGTCACCGTGCCGTTCCCCGGCCGGCAGGCCTGAGCGGGGCCCCGGTCACCCGGCGGAACCCTGCGGTTGCGGACCGCATACCAGGTATGCATACTCCAGGCCATGTCCATCCGCCACGGCCTGCTCGCCCTGCTGGAGCGCGGCCAGATGTACGGCTACCAGCTCCGCTCGGCGTTCGAGGAGTCGACCGGGTCGACCTGGCCGCTGAACATCGGGCAGGTGTACACCACCCTGGCCCGGCTGGAGCGCGACGGCCTGGTCCGCTCGTTGCCGGAGAGCGAGGGTGGGCAGCGGCCGTACGAGATCACCGACGCCGGGCGGGCGGACCTGGCGCTCTGGTTCGCCACCCCGATCAGCCGGGCCGACCGGCCCCGGGACGAGCTGTCGATCAAGCTGGCCCTGGCCCTCACCACCCCCGGCGTGGACGTCCGCTCGGTGGTGCAGACCCAGCGCAGCGCCACCATGCGGGCCCTGCAGGAGTTCACCCGGTTGAAGTACGCCAGTGACAAGCCGGAGGATCTGCCCTGGCGCCTGGTGCTGGACGCGATGATCTTCCAGGCCGAGGCCGAGGTCCGCTGGCTCGACCACTGCGAGACGAGCCTGGTCCGCCACCGTCCGGCGCCGAGCCGGCCGGTCATCCACCCGGAGGCGGTGGACCGGGCCGACGAGGAGGCCCGCCGGTGACGGCAGGAGGTGAGTCCATGGGTGGCGTGCTGGAGTTGCGGGCGGTGCACCGGACCCACGGCGCCGGCGAGGCGGCCGTGCACGCGCTGCGCGGGGTGAGCCTCACCGTGGCGGCCGGCGAACTGGTGGCGGTGATGGGGCCCTCCGGTTCCGGCAAGTCCACCCTGCTGGCCCTGGCCGGCGGGCTGGACCGGCCGACCGGTGGGGAGGTGGTGGTCGAGGGCGAGTCCCTCGGCGGCCTGTCGGCCCGCGACCTGGCCCGGCTGCGCCGCCGCCGGATCGGCTACGTCTTCCAGGATCTGAACCTGCTCGGCAGCCTCACCGCCGTGGAGAACGTGGCGCTCCCCCTCGAACTGGACGGCGCCGGCGTCCGGGCGGCCCGCCGGTCGGCCCTGGCCGCGCTCGCCGAGGTGGACGTGGCCAGGCTGGCGGACCGGTTCCCCGACCAGATGTCCGGCGGCCAGCAACAGCGGGTGGCGATCGCCCGGGCCCTGGTCGGCGAGCGTCGCCTGGTCCTCGCCGACGAGCCCACCGGCGCGCTCGACTCGCAGGCCGGCGAGGCGGTGCTGCACCTGCTGCGCCGCCGGGTGGACGCCGGCGCGGCCGGTGTGCTGGTCACCCACGAGGCGCGGCACGCCGGCTGGGCGGACCGGGTGGTCTTCCTCCGCGACGGCGTGCTGGTGGACTCGACGGCCCCGCTGGTCGGCGTGGAGCACCTGCTCAGCGGCAGCGGTCGGTGAAGCCGGGCCGGCTCGCCGTCACGCTCGGGTCGTGGCGGACCGCGCTGCGGATCGCCCGGCGGGAGGCCGGCCGGGCGCGCCGGCGTACGGCGCTGGTGCTCGTGATGATCGCGCTGCCGGTGCTCGGGCTGAGCTTCGCTGCGGTGAGCTACGACATGGCCGAGCTGACCCGGGCCGAGCGGATGGACCGGCAGCTCGGCGCCGCCGACGCGGAGCTGCGCTGGATCGACGTCAACCCGATCACCCAGGACGCCTGGGGGGAGGGTTCCTGGCCGGTCGAGGGGGACGCGGTCCCCCGGACCCGACCGGTCACGGCTGACGAGTTGCAGGCCCTGCTGCCCGCCGGCAGCCGGCTCACCCGGCTGCGCCGGTGGGTGCCGTTCGAGGTACGGGTCGACCGGAAGACCGTGTCGTTCGACGCCCGCGCCGTCGACCTGACCGACCCGCTCGCGCGCCCGCTGGCCAGCCTGTGCGAGGGCCGGCGGCCCACCCGGCCCGACGAGATCGCGGTGAGCCCGGCGGCGCTGCGCCGGCTGCGCGCCCGCCTCGACGAGCCGGTGCGGACCGTCGACGGCACCACCTACCGGGTGGTCGGGGTGGTGGAGTTCCCGGACAGCCTGCGGGAGGTGGTCGCGCTCCGGCCGGAGATCCCGTCCGCCCCGCCCGGCGTGGCGGACGAGAACTGGCTCGTGGACCTGCCCGGGCCGGTGGACGCGGCGCTGGCCGACCGGTTGAACGCCCGCGGAATTCTGGTGTCGGCCCGGACCGCGCTGCCCGGGCGGGACGAGATGGCCACCGGGCCCGGCCTGCCCGACGCCGAGGAGGCCGGCAACACCGTGCTGGTCGGCGGGCTCGGCCTGCTGGAGGTGGTGCTGCTGGTCGGCCCGGCCTTCGCGGTCGGCGTACGCCGCCGGCGGCGGGACCTCGCACTGGTCGCGGTGGCCGGCGGGGACGCCACACACCTGCGCCGGATCGTGCTCGCCGACGGGGTGGTGCTCGGCGCGGGCGGTGCGGCCGTCGGGCTGCTGCTCGGCATCGGCGCCGCGTTCGCCGGCCGCCCGCTGGTCGAGCAGTACGTGATGCAGGCGCGCTTCGGGGCGTACCGCGTCTTTCCCGCGGCGCTGGCGGCGATCGTCGCGGTGGCGGTGCTGGCGGGCGTGCTGGCCGCGCTCGCCCCGGCGTGGGCGGCGGCCCGGCAGGACGTGGTGGCCGGGCTGGCCGGCCGGCGGGAGCCGCCGCGGCCGGGGCGCCGCTGGCTGGTGCTCGGGTTGCTGCTCACCGTGGCCGGCGCCGCCCTGGCCGCGTTCGGCGCCACCCGGACCACCCCGACCGGCGTGCTGGCCGGGGTGGTCCTGGGCGAGCTGGGGCTGGTCTTCTGCACCCCGACGCTCATCGGGCTGCTGGCCCGGACCGGCCGGCTGCTGCCGCTGACACCCCGGCTGGCGCTGCGCGACGCGAGCCGCAACCGCTCGTCGGCCGCGCCGGCCATCTCCGCCGTGATGGCGGCGGTGGCCGGCAGCGTGGCGCTCGGCGTCTACGTGGCCAGCGACGACGCCCGGCAGCGGGAGGCCTGGCAGCCCGGCCTGCCCCCGGGGCACGTGCTGCTGCAGCGCACCGACGGGCCGGCCACCGGCGCGCTGCCCCCGGCCGGCGAGGTGGCGGAGCGGGTCGGGGCGGTGCTGCCGGGAGCCACGGTGGTCCCGCTCGCGACCCCGGAGTGCGCCCAGCCGGCGAACCCGGAGGACTACTGCGTGGCCACCGCGGTGCGCCCGCCCGAGCAGCGGTGCCCGTACGACCCCATCGACGCCGTTCCCGCCGCGGCGCGGACCGACGCGCGCTGCGTGCGGCCGTTCCGCGACCCGAGCGACTTCTACCTGCCGGCCGTCGTGGACGACGGGACGGCGCTGCCCGCGCTGACCGGCGCCCCGGCCGAGGAGGTGGCGGCGGCCCGCCGGACGCTGGCGGCCGGTGGGGTGGTGGTGGCCGATCCCGCGCAGGTGGTGGACGGTCGGGTGCGGGTGGAGGTCAGCCACGGCTCCGGAGCGCCGGTGGCCGCGGGCACCCTGCCCGGGCACGCGCTCCGCGGTGGCCTCCCGGTGGACCGGCTGGTGGTCTCCGCGGCGGCGGCCGCCGCGCTCGGCCTTGTGCCCGCGCCGCTGGGCTACGTGGTCGACACCGCCGACGAGCCGACCGCCCGCCAGCGGGACCGGCTGGCCGCCGAGCTGAGCGGCGTCGCCCCGCTGGCGGTCCAGGTGGCGACGGCCGGGCCGCCGTCCGACCAGCGCCCGCTGCTGCTCCTGCTGGCCGGAGCCGCCGGCCTGATCACCCTTGGGGCGGCCGCGGTGGCCACCGGCCTCGCCGCCGCCGAGGGCCGCCGGGACCTGTCCACGCTCGCCGCGGTCGGCGCCGATCCCCGGGTACGCCGGCTGCTGTCGCTCTGCCAGGCCGGGGTGATCGCGGTGCTCGGGTCGGTGCTCGGCATCCTCGCCGGCCTCGGCTCGGCGGCCATCGTCCTGATCTCGATCAACCGCCGGTACGCCCAGTCCTGGCCGGTGGAGCCGCCCTACCCGCTCGTGGTGCCCGGGTCGACGCTGACCGTGCTGGTGGTCGTGCCGCTGGTGGCCATGGTGGGGGCGGCCCTGCTCACCCGGTCCCGGCTGCCCGTCGAGCGCCGGCTGGACTGACCGCCCTCGAGCGGGCCGGGGGGTGTCGCGGGCGGAATGCGAGCGGCACACTGGGCGGGTGTCCGCCGTGCAGTCCCTCACCCGTCGTCTCGGTCACCAGCAGTGGTTCGCCGCCACCATGCGCCTGCTCGTCCCCGCCGACCGGCTGGTCGGCCGGCTCACGAAGGGGCGGGTGGTCGCCTTCGGGCTGGTGCCCTCGCTGATCCTCACCACCACCGGCCGCCGCTCCGGCAAGCCGCGCAGCAATCCCCTGCTCTACGTCCCGGACGGCGACGCCTTCGTGGTGATCGGCTCGAACTGGGGGCAGCAGCACCAGCCCGCCTGGTCGCTGAACCTGCTCGCCCAGCCGGCCGCCGAGGTCGACGTCAAGGGGCGCCGCGTCCCGGTGCGCGCCGAGCCGATCAGCGGCGCGGAGCGGGAGCGGCTGTTCACCCGGCTGGTCGACGAGTGGCCGGCCTACCGCACCTATGTGGAGCGGGCCGGCGGCCGCGAGATCCGCGTGTTCCGGCTGGTCCCGGCGCGCGAGCCGGCCGCCTGACCGTCGGGCGCGGCGAGCCGGCGGGCCAGGTCCGGCTGGCTAGGGTGGTGGTCGGTCGACGCGCGCCGGGCCGCCGCCGGGCGGGCCGCGCGCGGAACGGAGGTGGACCGTGGCAGCCGGCGGCGCCGAGTTGGACACCGACCGCTACCTGGACGATCCCCGCTGGCGGGTCGCCGAGCGGGTGAGCGTGGCGGCGCTGCGCCGGTTCCCGGCGGACGTCCTCGCCGTGGCCGTGCACGGCGCGCTCGCGCACGGCGACGACGACGGCGGCGGCAACGGCGAGGTGGGGCTGCTGGTGGCCACCTACCGGCCGGGCGCCGGGCCGTCGCCGGCCACCCGCCGGGTGGACGGGGTGCTGGTCGACCTCACGGTGGCCGGGGCCGACGACTACCTGCGGCAGGCCACGGCGATCACCGCGCTCTGGCCGCTCACCGCCGACCGGTACGTCACCACCCGCGCCCTGCACGACCCGACCGGCTGGCTGCGCACGCTCCGCGACGAGCACCTGGCCCGGCTGGCCCGGGCCCGGCCGGGCGAGTTCACCGGCGCGGCCCGCCAGGCCTGGTACCGGGGCAGCGCGGCCCACGCCCGGGCGCTGCGGCTGGCCGAGTGGTACGAGACGGACCCGGCGCTGCTCATGCTCGGCGAGGCCCGGCTGGCCGCGGCCACCGTGCAGGGGCTGTTGAGCCGCACCTACTTCCGTGACCCGGGCGACGCGGTGCGGCGCACCGGCCTGGCCGGGGCGGACATGACCGAGGTGGGCATGGTGCTGGCCCGCCAGGCCGAGGAGCTGGCGGCCCGGGGCCGCCCGGTCGACGGCACAGTGGGCGAGCTGCTCGGCGGCTAGGCCGGGGCCGGACCGCTAGCCGATCCCGCCCTGGATGCCGATGAGGGCGCCGACCAGGTAGGTGGCGCCGGCCGCGAGGGCGCCGAGCAGCAACTGCCGCAGGCCGCCGGTCCACCAGGTGCGGTTGGTGAACCGGGCCACGATTGCGCCGGCCACGAAGAGCCCCATCCCGCCGACGGCGAGCGCCAGCGCCAGGCTGGTGAAGCCGAGCAGGTAGGTGACCAGCGGCACCAGCGCGCCCACCGAGAAGCAGAGGAACGAGGAGACCGCGGCCGCCCACGGGCTGGGCTGCTCGTCGGGGTCGACGCCCAGCTCCTCCCGGACGTGCACCCGCAGCGCCTCCTCCGGGTTGCGCCGGACCGCCTCGGCGACCTGGGTGGCCAGGTCCCGCGGCAGCCCCCGGGCCACCCACGCGTCGGCCAGCTCGCGGGCCTCCGCCTCGGGGTGCCGCTCCAGCTCGCGCCGCTCCTTGGCCACCTCGGCGGCCACCTGCTCGTTGGCCGAGCGGACGCTCGTGTATTCGCCCAGGCCCATCGAGATGGCGCCGGCCACCAGCCCGGCCGCGCCGGTGAGGACGATGCTGCGGGGCGAGACCCCGCCGCCGCCGACCCCGGCGATCAGCGCGATGTTGGTGACGAGCCCGTCCATCGCCCCGAACACGGCCGGCCGGAGCCAGCCGCCGGACACGTCCGCGTGGTGCGCCTCGCGCAGCGCCGCCGGGGTGTCGGTCACGGCAGCGTGAGGATCTCGTGGCCGTCGTCGGTCACGACGATGGTGTGCTCGAACTGCGCCGTCCACCGGCGGTCCTTGGTGACCACGGTCCAGCCGTCGTCCCACATGTCGTACTGGTAGGTGCCCAGGGTGATCATCGGCTCGATGGTGAAGGTCATCCCGGGCTCCATCACGTCGGTGGGCCGCGGGCTGTCGTAGTGCGGGACGTAGAGGCCGCTGTGGAAGGACTCGCCGATGCCGTGGCCGGTGAAGTCGCGCACCACGCCGTAACCGAACCGCTTGGCGTACGACTCGATGACCCGGCCGATCACGTTGATCTGCCGGCCCGGTGCGACCGCCTTGATGCCGCGCATCATGGCCTCGTGGGTCCGCTCGACCAGCAGGCGGGCCTCCTCGCTCACCTCGCCCACGCAGAAGGTGGCGTCCGTGTCGCCGTGCACCCCGCCGATGTACGCGGTCACGTCGACGTTGATGATGTCGCCGTCCTCGAGCACGGTGGAGTCCGGGATGCCGTGGCAGACGACCTCGTTGAGGCTGGTGCAGCAGGACTTCGGGAAGCCCTTGTAGCCCAGCGTCGACGGGTAGGCGCCGTGGTCGCAGAGGAACTCGTGGACCACCTTGTCGATCTCGTCGGTGGTCACCCCCGGCTTGCAGTGCTCCCCGGCGAGCTGGGTGGCCTGGGCGGCGAGCCGGCAGGCCAGGCGCATCTTCTCGATGGTCTCCGGCGTCTGCACGTGCGAGCCGCGCCACTCCTGGGGACGCTTCTTGCCCACGTACTCCGGACGCGGGATGTCAGCGGGAACCGCTCGCCACGGGGAGAGCGTGCCTGGGGTCAGCGGCGCACGGACGGTCATGACGACAAGCCTATCGCCGCGCCCCTGGTGACCCCCGCCACGGCCCGCTCGCCCGGGTTGTTGCCGCACCGCAGGGGCTGTGCCATTGTTGCTGCGTGGATCAAGGGGGCGCGCCGCCCGTCTTCTCCGCGACGGCGGAGATCGACGGTGATCAACTGCGCGTGCAGATCGCCGGCGAGGTCGACATGGCGACCGCCGACACCATGTACCAGACCGTCCTGCGGGAGTCCGCCCGCCACGTCACGCTCGACCTGCGGGCGGTGACCTTCTTCGACTCGGCCGCGATCCACGCGGTGGTCCGGCTGGCCCAGCAGTTCCCCGGCGGGCTCACCGTGCTGCCGTCCCGGCAGGTGCGGCGGGTGCTGGAGATCTCCGGCCTGGGCGAGCAGGACTGGCTGGCGCCGGCCTGAGCCGCCACCCGGCGCGGCGTCAGTCCGCCAGCCGGCGGCGCAGGACCAGCTCGGTGCCGTCGTCCGTGCGGGTCACGGTCATCTCGCCGAGCGCCTGGATCAGCGACAGCCCCCGACCCCGGAAACTCGACCCGGTGGACTCCTTCCACCGGCCGCTGTCCCGGACCCTCGCGGTCACGGTCCGGTCCTCGATGGTCACCTCGACCCCGATCGTCGGCTCGGCCGGGGCGACGGGGTGCTCGATGGCGTTGGCGGCGGCCTCGGAGATGGCCACCGTGAGGTCGAACAGGTCGGTCTCGCCGACGTGGTGGGCGACGAGGAAGTCCTCCAGCCGCTTGCGCAGCACGCTGAGCCGGGTCGGGTCGGCCGGCAGCCGCAGCGCGAAGCGGTTCAGCTCGGTCGCCTCCAGCGCCAGCACCGCCACGTCGTCGTGCCGGGTCCGCTCAGCGACCCGCTCGACCACCGCGTCGACCAGGTCGGCCACGTGCTCGCCCGGGGTGGTCGCGTCCGCCCGGAGCTGACGGAGCCCGGCGTCGATGCCGGACTGCCGGTCCTCGATCAGCCCGTCGGTGTAGAGCAGCAGCCGGCCGCCGGGGGCCAGCTCGGCGTCGACGGTCCGGTACGCCATGCCGGGGATCGCCCCGACCGGCGGCCCGAGCGCCCGGTCGTGCAGGAACACGGCGTCGCCGTCCCGGATGAGCAGCGGCGACGGGTGGCCGGCGCTGGCGTACCGCAACCGGCCGGTGCGCGGGGAGAAGCGGAGGCAGACGACGGTGGCGAACGATCCGCCCTCGGTGGAGCCGACCAGCCGGTTGAGCCGGGTCAGCGCCTCACCCGGGTCGTAGCCCTCCAGCACGTACGCCCGCAGCGCGTTGCGGAGCTGGCCCATGGCGGCGGCGGCCCGCACCCCCTTGCCGACCACGTCGCCGATCACCAGCACCAGCTCGTCGTCGGCGGCGCCGATCACGTCGTACCAGTCGCCGCCGACCTCGACGTCGGCGCTGCCCGGCAGGTAGCGGCTGGCCACCACGGCGCCGGGGAGCTGCGGCAACGTACGCGGCAGCAGGCTGTGCTGGAGGGTGGTGGCGATCCGGTGCTCGGCCTCGTAGAGCCGGGCGTTCTCCAGCCGCACGCCGATTAGCCGGGCCAGCTCGGTGAGCGCCGCCTGCTCGGTGCCGCCGCCCTCCCGGCGCCACACCCGCAGCTCCCCGAGCTGCTCCTCCGTGGTGCCGGTCAGCGGGAGCACCACCGACGGCTCGGCGGACACCTCCCCGCCGCCGTCCGCCTCGTAGCGCGCGCCGGTGGCCGTGACCACCACGCGGCCGGCCTCGGCCAGGCTGAGCGCGTGCCGCGCGGCGACCTGCACCACCTCGGCCGTGGACCGGGCGGTGTTGATGGCCACGGCGGCGTCGGCGAGCGCCCGCAGGCGGCGGATGATCTGGCCGCGGAGCTGGCCCAGCTCGACGTTCGCCCGGACCCGGGCGATCAGCTCCTGGCTGGAGAAGGGCTTGGTGAGGTAGTCGTCCGCGCCGACCGAGAGACCGGCGACCTCCTCCGCCGCGCCGGCCCGGGCGGAGAGCAGCACGATCGGCACGTGCCGGGTGACCGGGTTGGCGCGCAGCGCGGTGACCAGCCCGAAGCCGTCCAGCCGGGGCATCATCACGTCGGTCAGCACCAGGTCGAACGGGGAGTCGACGGCCAGCCGCAGCGCCTCCACGCCGTCCGGCACGGCGACCACCTCGTACGCCGGGGAGAGCAGCCGGCCGACGTGCTCGCGCAGGTCGGCGTTGTCGTCGGCGACCAGGATCCGGCCCGCTCCCCCCGCCACCCCGGCCGATTCCGGCAGGCCCCCGGGCCGGGCCACCGCGTCGGTCCAGAGCGCGGTCTCGGCGACGTAGAGCCGGGCCTGCTCCGGCTCGGCCGGCGGCACCGGGGCGAGGGCCGAGACCCGGTCGGCGGGCAGGTGCGCGTAGCCGAACGGCACGGTGACCGTGAAGGTGGTGCCCTGGTCGACGACGCTGCGGGCCTCGACCGTGCCGCCGTGCATCTCGACCAGCTCGCGGACCAGGGCGAGGCCGATGCCGGTGCCCTCGTGGGTGCGGGCCCGGGCGCCGGGAACCCGGTGGAACCGCTCGAACACCTGCGGCAGCTCCTCCGGCGCGATGCCGACCCCGGTGTCGGTGACCTCCAGCACGGCGGCGCCGGCGCGGGCGCTCACCCGGACCCGGATCTCGCCGTCGAAGGTGAACTTGACCGCGTTCGACACCAGGTTGAGGACGATCTTCTCCCACATGTCCCGGTCGACGTAGACCGGCGACGGCAGCGGCGGGCAGTCCACGACCAGGCGCAGGCCGCCCCGCTCGGTGGCCGAGCGGAAGGTGCTGGCCAGCCGGGAGGTGTAGTCGGCCAGGTCGGTGGGCTGGTAGCGGGCGGTCAGCCGGCCGGACTCCAGCCGGGAGAAGTCGAGCACGGTGTTGACCAGCTTGAGCAGCCGTAGCGCGTTGCGGTGCATCACGGTCAGCCGGTCGAGGTACGCGTCGGGCACGTCGCGGTCGGCGAGCAGGTCCTCCAGCGGCCCGAGCACCAGGGTGAGCGGGGTGCGGAACTCATGGCTCACGTTGGCGAAGAAGTTGGTCTTGGCGTGGTCCAGCGCGGCCAGGGCGGCGGCGCGGGCCCGCTCCTGCTCGTACGCCCGCTGCTTGCCGACGGCCCGCGAGATCTGGGCGGCGACCAGGTCGGCGAAGTGGCGGTAGTCGTCGGTGAAGGGCAGCCGGCGGGCCACCCCGAGCAGCAGCACGCCGGCCGGCTCGTTGACGGCGGTGAGCGGCAGCAGCAGCGCCCGGTCGGCGGCGTCCGGCGGCACCGCGCCGAGCAGGTCCGCGGTGGGGACCCAGCGGGCCTCGTCCGGGGCCTCGCCGGAGCGGGGTTCCGGCGGCCCGCCGGCGACCCGGCCCGGGTCCAGCCCCGCGCAGCCGGCCAGCACCGGGACGCCGGTCTCGTCGTGCAGCCAGACCGCGCTGAACGGCACGTCGGCCCGGTGCGTGTCCAGCACCCGGGCGACCGCCCGGCCCAGCTCCAGGGTGCTGCCCACGTCGGCCAGCTCGGTGCCCAGCTCGGCCAGGGCCCGCAGCCGGCGCTCGCCGACCACCCGCCCGGTGGTCTCGTTGACGAAGCAGATAACCCCGCTGACGCTGCCGTCGGCGTCCCGGATGGGGTCGTACGAGATGTCGAAGTAGACGTCCTCCAGGAAGCCGTGCCGGTTGAGCACGAAGGGGTGGTTCTCGCCGCGGTAGGGCGCGCCGGTGCCGTGCACGCCGTCGAGCAGGGGCCCGAGCACGTCCCAGGTCTCGGCCCAGTGCTGACGGGCGGACTGGCCGAGGACCGTCGGGTGCTTGTCGCCGATGGTGGGCCGGTAGGCGTCGTTGTAGAAGGCCAGGTGGTCCGGGCCCCAGAACAGCACGATCTGGGCCCGCGAGGAGAGCATCGTACTGACCGCGTGGCTGAGCGCGGGGGGCCAGCGGTGCGGGGCGCCGAGCGGGGAGCGCGACCAGTTGAAGCCGCGTAGCCGCTCGCCCATCTCGCCCCCCGCGGCGAACGCCGCGCTCAGCAGTGGTGGAAGCGTCTCCCCGGTCTCCGAGGACGAACGATGGACGCCCCCGCCCCCCTGGGCCGAGCCCATGCAGCCTCCCGCTCCGGCCGAGTCCACGACGACCGGCGCAGCTACGCCGGTCGTGCCCCGCCTACTACCCAGGCGGAGGAGCAACGTAACGCATCGCGGCCCGGGGGCGCTGGTTACGTACGCCTCATCCTGACGTAACCGGCGGCCGGCGGCGAGTCGGGCGCTCCGGGGGGTCGGCCCGGCCGGTGTCGTGGGGTGTCGCCGCGTGGACCAGAGCGGCGACCGGCCGGGGATCGGCGTCGTTCTCCGGGTGCCACTGCACGCCGAGCAGGAAGCGCCGCGCCGGATCCTCCACGGCCTCCACCACCCCGTCGTCGGCCCAGCCGGTCACGGCCAGGCCGCCCGGGTCGGCCACCCCCTGGTGGTGGTACGAGTTGACCCGGTCCACCCCGGCCATCACCGCCCCGGCCAGGCTGCCGGCGGCGAACCGGACCGGGTGCGACCCGTACACCCCGGGGGCGGGACGGTGGCCGTCGTGCCCCACCACGTCCGGCAGGTGCTGGTGCAGCGTGCCGCCGTAGGCCACCGCGAGCAGCTGCATGCCCCGGCACACGCCGAGCACCGGCAGGTCGGCGGCGAGCGCCTTGGTCAGCAACGCCAGCTCGCCCGCGTCCCGGTCCGGCCGGCTCTCGGTGCGCGGGTCGGGCGCCGCCGCGTACCGCTCCGGGCCGACGTCGGCGCCGCCGGCCAGCAGCAGCCCGTCCAGCACCCGCAGCACGTCGGCGTCGGCGTCGTCCGGGGGCAGCACCACGGCCCGGCCGCCGGCCGCGGTCACCGCGCGGACGTACGCCTGCGGCACCAGCGTCGCCGGCACGTCCCGCCACACCGCCCAGCCGGCCGGCTCGACGTACGACGTGATGCCGATCACCGGCCGCCGGCTCATAGGGGCGTCACGTAGGCGCCGGTGATCCCGCCGTCCACCACGAACTGCGCGGCGGTCATGAACGAGGCGTCGTCGCTGGCCAGGAACGCCACCGCGGCGGCGATCTCCTCGGGGTTGCCGAACCGGCCCATCGGCACGTGGACGAGGCGGCGGGCCGCCCGCTCCGGGTCCTTGGCGAACAGCTCCAGCAGCAGCGGCGTGGCCACCGGGCCGGGGCAGAGCGCGTTGACCCGGATGCCCTCCCGGGCGAACTGCACGCCCAGCTCGCGGGTCATCGCCAGCACCCCGCCCTTGCTCGCCGTGTACGCGATCTGCGACGTCGCCGCCCCCATGAGCGCCACGAACGAGGCCGTGTTGATGATCGAGCCCTTGCCCTGCCGGCGCATGTGCGGGATGGCGTACTTGCAGCAGAGGTAGACGCTCGTGGTGTTGACCCGCAGCACCCGCTCCCAGGCGTCCAGCCCGGTCTCCAGGATCGAGTCGTCGTCCGGCGGTGAGATGCCGGCGTTGTTGAACGCCACGTCCACCCGGCCGTGCCGCTCGGCCACCCCGTCGAACAGTTCCCGGACGGCCGTCTCGTCGGCCACGTCGGTGGCGACGAACTCGCCGGCCACCTCGTCGGCGGCCCGCTTGCCCGCCTCGGCGTCGATGTCCACGCAGACCACGCGGGCCCCCTCGGCGGCGAACCGCCGCACGGTGGCCAGGCCGATGCCGCTGCCCGCCCCGGTCACCACGGCGACCCGGTCCTGAAGCCGTCCCTGCATCTCACTCCTCCGTGCTGATGAACACGTTCTTGACGTCGGTGAAGGCGTGCAGCGCGTCCGGACCCAGCTCCCGGCCGAGGCCGGAGCGCTTCATCCCGCCGAACGGGGTCCAGTAGCGCACCGAGGAGTGCGAGTTGACGCTGAGGTTGCCGGACTCGACGGCCCGGGCCACCCGGACCGCGCGGCCCACGTCCCGGGTCCAGATCGAGCCGGACAGCCCGTACTCGGTGTCGTTGGCGAGGCGGATCGCGTCCGCCTCGTCGTCGAACGGGAGCACCGAGACGACCGGACCGAAGATCTCCTCCCGCCAGTGCCGGTCGGCCGGGGAGTCGGCGAGCAGCACGGTCGGGGCGTACCAGAAGCCGGCGCCGTCGGGGCGGGCGCCGGTGAACGCGACCTTCGCCCCGTCGACGTACCCGGAGACCCGGTCCCGGTGCCCGGCGGAGATCAGCGGACCCATCTCGGCGCTCTCGGCGGCCGGGTCCTCGACCCGGAACCCGCGCACGGCCGGTTCGAGCAGCTCCAGGAAACGGTCGTACACCGATCGCTGGACCAGGATCCGGGAGCGGGCGCAGCAGTCCTGGCCCGCGTTGTCGAAGACCGCGGCCGGCGCGCTGGCCGCCGCCTTCGCCAGGTCGGCGTCGGCGAAGACCAGGTTCGCGGACTTGCCGCCCAGCTCCAGCGTCACCCGCTTCACCTGGGCGGCGCAGCCCGCCATGATGCGGGTGCCGACCTCGGTGGAGCCGGTGAAGCAGACCTTGCGCACCGCCGGGTGGGTGACGAACCGCTCGCCCACCACGCCGCCCTGACCGGGCAGCACCGTGAACACGCCCTCCGGCAGGCCGGCGTCGAGGGCCAGCTCGGCCAGGCGGAGCGCGGTCAACGGGGTCAGCTCGGCCGGCTTGAGCACCACCGTGTTGCCGGCGGCGAGCGCCGGGGCGAAGCCCCAGCCGGCGATGGGCATCGGGAAGTTCCAGGGCACGATCACGCCGACCACACCGAGCGGCTCGTGGAAGGTGACGTCGAGCCCGCCGGGCACCGGGATCTGGTGCCCGGTCAGCCGCTCCGGCGCGCCCGCGTAGTAGTCGAGCACGTCCCGGACGTTGCCCGCCTCCCAGCGCGCGTTGCCGATGGTGTGGCCGGCGTTGCGCACCTCCAGCAGCGCCAGCTCCTCCCGGTGCGCGTCGACCACGGCGGCGAACCGCCGCAGCAGCCGCGCCCGGTCGCCCGGCGCCACCGCGCGCCACGTCTCGAAGGCCGCCGCCGCCCGCTCGATGGCCGCGTCGGTCTCCGCGAGCGAGGTGGCCGGCACCTCGCGCAGCGGCTCACCGGTCGCCGGGTTGATCACCTGGGTCACACGCCCCACCCTTCTCCTGGCGGCGCCCCGAGCGCAAGGTCAGAGGCGTTCGAAGCCACGCACCAGCTCCCAGTCGGTGACGGCGGCGTCGAAGGCGGCCAGCTCCACCCGCGCGTTGTTGGCGTAGTGGTCGACCACCTCGGCGCCGAATGCCTCCCGGGCCGTCTCCGAGGACTCCCACAGGCCGAGGGCGTCGCGGAGCGTGCCGGGCACCCGCTCGGCGCCGGCATCGTCGTACGCGTTGCCGCTGCACTCCTCGCCCAGCTCCAGCTCCCGCTCGATGCCGTGCACCGCGCCGGCGACCAGCGCGGCGATCGCCAGGTACGGGTTGACGTCCGCGCCCGGCACCCGGTTCTCCACCCGCATCCCCTGGCCGTGGCCGACCAGCCGCAGCGCGCAGGTGCGGTTGTCGGTGCCCCAGCGCAGCGCGGTGGGGGCGAACGAGCCGGGCTGGTAGCGCTTGTAGGAGTTGATGTTGGGCGCGAACAGGAGGCTGAACTCGCGCATGGTGGCGAGCAGCCCGGCCAGCACCCGCTGCCCGGTGACCGACAGGTGCGCCGGCCCGTCGCCGAGGATCGCGGAGCGGCCGTCGGCGTCGCGCAGCGAGAAGTGGATGTGGCAGGAGTTGCCCTCCCGCGCGTTCGGCTTGGCCATGAAGGTGATCGACATGCCCTCCTGGGCGGCGATCTCCTTCGCCCCGTTCTTGTAGATGACGTGGTGGTCGGCGCAGGCCACCGCCTCGTCGTAGCGGAAGGCGATCTCGTGCTGGCCGAGGTTGCACTCCCCCTTGGCGCTCTCCGGGGTCAGCCCGGCGCCGGCCATCTCGGTGCGGATCCGCCGCAGCAGCGGCTCCACCCGGGCGGTGCCGAGCAGCGAGTAGTCCACGTTGTATTGGTTGGCGGGGGTCAGCTCGCGGTAGCCGCGCCGCCACGCCTCCTCGTAGGAGTTGCGGAACAGCACGAACTCCAGCTCGGTGCCCGCGTACGCGGTCAGCCCGTGCGCGGCCAGCCGGTCGAGCTGCCGGCGCAGGATCTGCCGGGGCGAGGCGACCACCGGGCCCGAGCCGTCCAGCCACTCCAGGTCGGCCAGCAGCATCACGGTGCCGGGCTGCCAGGGCACCCGGCGCAGCGTGTCCAGGTCGGGCCGCATGGCGAAGTCGCCGTAGCCGCGTTCCCAGCTCGACATGGCGTACCCGTCGACGGTGTTCATGTCGACGTCGACGGCGAGCAGGTAGTTGCAGCCCTCGCTGCCGTGCGCGACCACCTGGTCCAGGAAGTAGGGCGCGTGGAACCGCTTGCCCTGGAGGCGGCCCTGCATGTCGGTCAGCGCGAGCACGACCGTGTCGATCTCGCCCTCGGCGACCGCGACGCGCAGTTGTTCCAGCGTGAGCGGAGCTTTCCTCATTGGCGCGCCTCCATCACCAAGGTCTACTGGCAGAACCGGATCACCGTCAATGCCCCCTGCGGCCACCGTCGCAAACGCGATCGGTCGAGGGCGGAGGCCGGTCGGTGGTGGGTGCGCCGGTGGGGCTTCTACGCGCCGGGTGCGGCGCCGGCGGTGACCGGCTGCCGGAGGATCGTGCGTTGCTTCTCGGGCGCGACCCTGCGGAAGTCACTGAGGTAGATCTCGTGGTGCGTGCCGGCCAGGCGGAACCCCTGGGCGGGGATGACCTCGTGGTGCAGGTGCGCGAGCACGTCCGCCTCGTCGTCGAAGGAACCGACGTGCAGCGTCTGCACGCACCGCCCCTCGGACAGGGTCTCCAGACGGACGTCGTCCAGCCGCGCCGGCCGGTTCTTCGCCCGGACCTGCTCGACAGCGCCGTCGAGCAGGGCCGGGTCGATCCAGTCCGGGACCATGAGCATCAGCGTCCAGTCCCACCGCGACTTGTCCCGCGCCGACGTGAAGGAGGACATGTCCTCGGCCCACCACAGGCCTTCCAGCGGCGGGACGACGTAGTCCCGCCCGAGGTCACGCTTGCTGGCGAACTTCACCTTGTAGGCCACGGGATAGAGCGCTTCGACCGCCTCGGTGAACGCCGGCGAGGTGTTGGGGTCGCCGTGGCCGTCGATCATCAGATATCGCGTGTCGGGCACGTCGACCACCCGGAACCGGCCCCGTTGTGCCTGGTAGGCGTCGACGGTCTTCTTGAAGTCGGTCTTGTTCGTCATCGAACACCTGGACTCGGGGCGGCGAGCCACTGCCTTTCCGCCTGGGGCAGAGGGGGCACGGGAACACCTCACGCGCCGTCCGCGGGAGGGGACGCTTGTGTCTACCCAACCCGTACGACAACCCGCCGCGGCGCCTCATGCCGCGTTGCGCGTCGGCCGGCAGCGTCAGGTGCCGGCTCAGCGGACGGCCGGGCGTGGGCGCAAGCCGTTGAGGGCGGTGGCGATGACACGGTCGGTGTATTCGGCGGTCAGTGGCCCGCTGCGTTGCAGCCAACGGTTGAGCAGGGGACCCCAGATCATCTCTACGGCCACGTCCAGGTCGAGGTCCTCGGCGAGTTGCCCGGCCCGCTGGGCGCTGCGCAGCCGTTGTCGCTTGGCCTCCTTCATCGGTCCGTCCAGCCGTTGGCGGTAGGCGGCGGCCAGTTCGGGGTCGTTCGCGATCTCGGTGGCCAGCGCGCGCATCGGCCGGTCGTACCGGGGATCGTTCAGCTCGACGACCGTCGCGTGCAGCACCGCGGTCAGGTCGGCTTCCAGGTCGCCGGTGTCGGGCAGCACCGGGGGTTCGCCCTCGCTGCCCTCACTGAGCATGAGGAAAGCGTCGAAGATGACCGCGCCCTTCGACGGCCACCAGCGGTAGATGGTCTGTTTGCCGACGCCGGCGCGTGCGGCGATGCCCTCGATGCTGAGTTTGGCGTATCCGACTTCCTGGAGCAGGTCGAAGGCGGCGGCGAGGATGGCCCGCCGCGAGGCTTCGTTCCGGCGGGCCGCGCTGGGCGTTGCTCGGTGCGGTGTCGTCACGGGCCCAACCCTACCGGTTGAGACGGACCGTCTCGTCTTGCATTGCCAGGCACGCTGACGTACTGTCATCGGCAGCGGCGAGACGAACCGTCTCGTCTCAGCAACCGGAGAGTGGAGATCCGCTATGCGCGCCTCATCCAGCACCGCTTCGCGTACCTGGTTCATCACCGGCGCCAGCCGTGGTCTGGGCCGTGCGTTCACCGTCGCGGCACTCGACCGCGGCGACCGGGTGGTCGCCGCCGCTCGGACCATCACCCGCAACGACTTCGACGAGCGATACGGCGACCGGCTGCTCGCCCTGCGGCTCGACGTGACCGACCGGGCGGCGGTCTTCGCCGCCGTGGCCACCGCGGTTGAGCACTTCGGGCGGCTCGACATCGTCGTCAACAACGCCGGCACCATGGCCATGGGCATGATCGAAGAGTTCACCGAAGCTGAGGCGCGCAACCAGTTCGAGGTCAACCTCTTCGGGGCGCTCTGGGTCAGCCAGGCCGTGCTGCCGCACCTGCGCGCCCGACGCGCCGGCCACATCGTGCAGATCTCCAGCATCGCCGCGCTCGGCGGCTTCCCCAGCACCGGCGCGTACAGCGCGAGCAAGTTCGCGCTGGAAGGCATGAGCGAGGCCCTGGCGATGGAGGCGGCAGCCTTCGGCGTCAAGGTGAGCATCGTGCAGCCCGGCGGCTACTGGACGGACCTGTACACCAGCATGACCTCCACAACGCCGATGGAGGCCTACGGTCCACTGCGCGCGGAACTGGAACGGCAGTGGGCGGAGGGCTCGATCGACAGTGAGCCCCGACTCGCCGCCGAGGCGCTGCTGAAACTGGTCGACAGCGACGACCCGCCGCTGCGACTGCTGCTCGGCAGCATGGTCTACGACCTGGCCTTCGACATCTCACGGCGGCGAATGGACACCTGGGCGGGCTGGGAACAGGTCAGCCGAGCCGCCGAGCAGGCCGTCCCCGCCGCCAACGGTATGCACTGACGCCCCACCCCCGACCGCCCCGACCAGGCCTGGCGCCGCGCCCCCGCAACGACCTCCGGTCGGGCCGGCGGAACCGGCGTCAGTCGCGGGCGCGCGCCCAGGCGAGGAAGCGGTGGTGCAGGTCCGGGACGTGCCCCGGGTTGAGCCCGGCCAACTGCTCCGTGGCCTCGGCCATCAGCCCACCGAGATGGAACAGCAACCCGGTCCGGTTTCCCCGGTACTCGACGAGCAGCGCCAGCCGCGCCGGCTGGCAGGGCCACTCCGCGCCGCAGCTCCGGCAGCGCCAGAGCGGGCGCATCGGGACGTGCGGGATGGTCCGGCGCACCATCACCGCAGCCGGCGGGCCACGGCGCGGGCCTCCTCGCCGGTCAGCGGCAGGAACCAGAGGAACCGCCGCACGATCTCCGGCGGCTCCGGCCCCTCGGGCCGCCCGCGCAGGTCCCGGATGGCACCGCCGAGCAGGGACGACATGACCGGAAGGAGCGCCGCCGAGTCGACCCGGATCGCGCGGAAGGCGGGGCAGGGCCAGGGCTCGCCGCAGCGTCCGCAGTCCCAGGCCGGACGGTGGCCGACGTGCGCGGTCGCCGTGAGCACGCCGGCCGCCAGCGGCGCCCGTTCGCCCGCCGCTCCCGGACCGGCGCCAACCGACCGGGCCGGCTCGCGCTCCGGCAGCTTCCTCGTCGGGCACAGCAACCATCGGGTACGCACGTCAGCCTCCTCGTCATTGGAGGGGCCGCCCGGCATCGCTGGGCACCGGGCGGCCCGAGCTGGAACCCACCCACGATCTGCGCCGAGCGGGTCCGCTTGCGTGACAGTCTGGTTAGGACACCGCTACCGTCGATATGCGCTCGCCGCATATGCGCAGGTCAGGCCGATGGTTGAGCAGCGATGGGCGAGGGCCGGACGAAACCGAGCAGGAATTGAGGGATCGATGGGGACCGCGACCAACTACGTGCTGGGCGAGTTACGTCTGTTCCGGGCCGCCCTGGGCCTGAGCCAGGACGACTTCGGCAGGATCATCGGATACTCCGGCTCCCACGTCAGCTCGGTCGAGACCGGCGGGCGTCCGCCGACGGTCGAGTACATGAAGGGGGTCGACGACCAGCACCACACCGGGGGACGATTCGGCCGGATGCTGCGGGAGCTTGGGAAGCTCGACACCACGCCGGCCTGGCTGCGCGAGTGGATCGAGTTCGAGCGCGAGGCGGCCACACTGCGATGGTTCGAGCTGGCCTACATCCCCGGCTTGCTTCAGACCGAACGGTATGCCCGGGCCACGCTGGCCGGAGGACGGTTCAGCCCGAAGGATGTCGACCAGGCGGTCGCTTCCCGGCTGGACCGGCAGGCGATCCTCGATCGTGAGCGCCCCCCACAGCTCATCGCCGTCCTGGACGAAGCGACCCTTCGCCGGCCGGTGCTCGACCAGCCCGGCCTGATGGCGGAGCAACTTGAGCACCTGGTCGAGCAGGCAGGACGCGAACATATCCAGGTGCACGTCGTGCCGGTGGATGCTGGGATGTACCTGGGGCTGGCGGGGCAGTTCATCATCGCCGAACTCCCTGACGGCGCACGGGTGGCGCACGCCGACAACCAGCTCACGGCGCAGATCGTCGATGCGCCGGCCGACATCGCTAAGCTGGCGAGGACGTGGGAGATCGTCCGGAACGAAGCGCTCCCCCGCCGGCAGTCAACCGACCTCATCAAGGAAGTGGCGAAGTCATGGACGTGCTGACCCCGCAGTGGCGGAAGTCGACGAGGTCTGGCGGCAACGGCGGGTCCTGCGTGGAGGTGGCCGACAACCTGCCGGGCGTCGTGCTGGTGCGCGACACCAAGGACCGGGAGGGCGGCACCCTCCACGTCGACCCCACGTCGTGGCGGTCCTTCGTCGGCCTCGCGAAGCAGATCGGCCCGGTTGGCTGAATCGCAGTACCGCACCCACCGTGCCCACGCGAGAAAATGTAGGGCGGCGATGATCTTCATGTCGCCATACTTGTGGCCATGAAGCTTGCCGAGGCTCTTGCGCTGCGTGTGGATGCGGCGCGTCGCGCCGAACAACTCCGTGCCCGCATCGCCGCCAGCGCCCGCTATCAGGAGGGCGAAGTGCCCGCCGAGGACGCCGCCGCTCTCCTCGTGGAGGCGGGTGAGGTGCTGGGTGAGCTGGAGGTCCTCATTCGGCGGATCAACCGCACCAACGCCGCCACGGTGGTGGAGGGTGGCACGCTCACCGACGCGCTCGCGCGCCGCGACGTGCTTCGCCTACGGCACAACGTCGTCACGTCCGGCGCGAACGCCGCAGCCGGGGAAGGCCAGCGCGGGTATCGGCAGTTGCGGTCGGAGCTGAAGATGATCCCGGCACTGCCGGTGGCGGAACTGCGACGCCAGGCCGACGACCTCGCCCGGCAGCTTCGCGAGGTCGACACGCTGATTCAGCGGACGAACTGGGAGGTCGACCTGCTGGACTGAGATGGTGCGGAGCAGGTAGCCGACGTGGAGGCGTGCACGAACCCGAGAGCCGGCGGGTAATCCGGCTCCCTCCTGGCGCGCCGCGGGCAGGCGCAGGGGTTCGACTCCCCGGCACACAACGCACGCCCAGCACAGCACACAGGTGACGGCGCACAGGGCACGGCACACTACCGGGTGCAGATCCACGACGGTGAGGGTGGGACAGGGGCCTTCCGCAACCCGTATCACGGCTCATCGGCAGGCGTCCGCCGCTCGTTGGTGGTCGCCCGGACCGAGGCGGTCTGACGGATCACTGAGCCCTGCCCGCCAGCAGCAACCGCCGGACGGGAATCTCCAGCAGCACCCGGTCGCCGTCCTGGGCGACGCGCTCCGTGACGTCCCATTCTCCGCACTTGTTCGCGAACGCCTCGACGACGTCGGCGGGGAACTCGCCGCGGCGCAGGAACCCGCGGGTCGCCGACGACATTCCGGACCTTGACACTGTGGCCGTCGCAGCCGATCCACCAGACGCCGTCCCTGTAGACGAACCAGACCGGCGTCACGTGGGGACAAACCGTCGCGCCGCAATCCGGCGCCCAATCTCCACGAAAGAGTGAGCACAGCCGGCGCGGATGGTGTCAGGATCTCGGCATGTCTGGTCGGGCACTGAGCTTCGGGGCGGTGGCGGAGGCGTACGAACGGTTCCGGCCGGGATATCCCGTGGAACTTTTCGACATGGTGATGACGTACGCGGGCCGGCCCGTCCGGACCGCCCTCGAGATCGGCGCCGGGACCGGGAAGGCCACCCGTCTGTTCGCGCGGCGAGGGATAACGGTGACCGCGACCGAGCCGGACGCGGCCATGCTCGCCGAGCTGCGCAAGCACCTGCCGCCCGGCGTCAGGACCGTGCAGGCCGCGTTCGAGGACCTGCGACCGGGCGAGAGCTACGGGTTGGTCTATGCGGCGGCGGCGCTGCACTGGACGAACCCGGAGGATCGGTGGTCCCGCATGGCCGCGCTCGTGGAGCCGGGTGGCGTCTTCGCCTCGTTCGGGGGGCCGATCCAGCTTGCCGATCCGGCGGTGGAGGAAGCGGTTCGCACGGCCCGTGCACCGTTCCTCGAGAGCGACGAGGTGCCGTCTCCGGACGGGACGCCTGCGGGATACGCCATGCAGTGGCCGGGCACGGAGCTCCTACGGTCCGAGTGGTTCGGCGACGTCCGGCAGTCGGTGGTGGAGCGACGCGTCACGATGACCGCTCGCGACTACGTCGGCCATCTCTCGACCGTCTCGGCCTACCTCCTGTTGCCCCTGCCAGAGCAGGAGGAGGTGTACCGCCGGATCCTGCGGGTCCTGCCCGGGACGGTCGACATCGCCGCCGACCTCACCGTGCACCTCGCGCGGCGCCGCGCGAGATAGTGCCTGGGTGGACGACGGGAGGAGTCTCGCCGAACGTGCCGGGCACCGCTACCGGCCAGCCTCCACCGATGAGCTTTCCCGGTGCAGACCGTCCAACAACCATGACCTCGTTTCGAATGAGCGACACCGAGCCGCAGACCGCAGCCGGAAAGGTCCTGTGGCACTTCACCATGTCCCTGGACGGCTTCGTGGCGGGACCGGACCACGAGATGGACTGGATGACCGGGATCTCGGCCCGGCCCGGCCTGGTCGGCGAGTACGTCGCGACCACGGGTGCCGTGCTGGGCGGCCGGGACGGCTGGGACGCCGCGCCTGGCAGCCGCCCCTACGGCGGCTCCTGGAAGGGTCCGGTCTTCATCCTCACCCACCACCCGGAGGACGCCGAGCCCGCCGAGGGGGTCACGTTCCTCGACTGTGACCCGGCCGACGCCGTGCGGATCGGGCTGGAGGCGGCCGCCGGCAGGAACCTCGAGGTGTTCTCACCGACCATCGGCCGCCAGCTCCTCGCTTTGAACCTGATCGACGAGATCGACCTGCACATCGCACCGGTCCTGCTGGGCGACGGCATCCGGCTGTATGACAACCCCGGCGGTGCGCCGATCCGTCTCCACCGCCTCGGCGGAGGCGATCCCACGTCGGTGGTGAACGTGCGATACCGGCCCGTGGCGAAGGCCCCGGCCGCCGGGTGATGAAACGGCAGCGGTCCGCTCGTGGCAGCGGTCAGGAGACCGCAGCCGTCACCAGCGCGAGGACCTTCTTCTCCACCGCGGGGCTCCACTTCTGGAGCGCGTACGACACCGGCCACAGATCCCCGTCGTCGAGGTTGGCCGTGTCCTGGAAGCCCAGAGTCGAGTACCGGTAGTTGAACTTGCCCGAGTCCTGGAAGAAAACGACGATCTTGCCGTCGGCGTTCGCGTAGGCGGGCATCCCGTACCAGGTCTTCGGCGACAGCTCCGGGGCGGCAGCGGTGACCGTCGCGTGCACGCGCTCGGCGAGCGCACGATCCTGCGGCGCCATCTGCGCGATCCGGTCGAGAAGCGCCTGCAGGTCGTCAGCCTTCTTGGCACCCTTCTTACCCTCGGCGCGCAGCTCGGCGGCGCGCTCCTTCATCGCGGCGCGCTCCTCGGCGCTGAAGCCGTCGGACACGGTCGTGGCGTTCTTCGCGGACATTCTCGGACTTCCGTTCCCTGGTCGAGACTCGGCCTTGGGCCGACGGTCAGGAAAAGGCTAGGCCCGGCGGCACACCGGGCGCTTCTCGATTCCTGATCGGTTCGTCGGCCCGGACCTGGGGTCCGGTAGGGCGCTGGTCACGTGCGCCACTCGCCTGCCAGGAGGCCGTACAGCACGAGATCACGCCGTCCGTCGGGGAAGGCCGCCGCCTCCCGCAGCACGCCCTCCTGCGTGAACCCCAGTCGCTCGGCGACGCTCCGGCTGCGGGTGTTGTCGACGGTGGTGGGCAGCCCGATCCGTTCCAGGCCGAGCGGGCCGAACGCGTGGTCGAGCAGGGCCGTGACCGCCCTGGTGACCAGGCCCCGCCCCACATGGCCGGCGTCGAGCCAGTAGCCCACCTCGCCCGACCGGGCCGGAGCGTCGATCACCAGTTGAGCCCAGCCGACCAGGCGCCAGCCCTCCTCGGCCGGTACCGCGATGGACAACGGCAACAACGATCCTTCCTGCCACGCCCGGCCGGCCCGTTCCAGGTTCGCGCGCACCCCGGCCAGCGTCGGCGGCTCCTGGAACGCGTCCGGGAACCACTGGGCGAGGCGCTGGTGGTTGGCCTCCACCAGCGCCAGATGGGCCTCGGCGACCGCGGTCGTGCGCGGGATCAGGACGGCGTCGTCCCCCAGCGGCCAGGTGAACGACGCGGTGGTGACGGTGGACAAGTCTGCTCCCCGTTCGGTGGCGGCGACCCGCAACTCTTCCCGGACGAACCCGCTCCTCGTCGGCGCCGGGTGACCCGGCGCCGACGAGGGAGGGTCAGGCCGGCTCGTCGGCCGGTGCGGCGTCCGCGGCGGGGCGCTGTTCCGGCACGTCGACGGTACGGCGGGGGCCGGTGAACCACTTCCGGGCCGAGGCGTACCACCAGAGCGCCACGCCGAGGAGCACCCCGCCGATGGCGAGCGGGGCGTAGTTCACGGCCGTCCAGGTGAACTCCGCGTTGCCGGGCACGCCGGCCGGCACGATCGGCAGCACGAAGTAGACACTGATGATCGCGATCTCGATCACCGCGATCCAGCCGAGCAGCTTGTACCTGCGCCCCAGCGTCCACGGGCCGGGGACGAACCGGTCCCCCATGCGCAGCCGCAGGAAGATCGGGATGAGGAAGGACAGGTACAGCCCGATCACGGCGACCGAGACCACCGCGTAGAAGGCGACCGGCACGCCGGCCTTCTGGTAGAGGGCGGGCAGGGTGAGCACCAGGCCGGCCAGGGTGGCCGCGATGATCGCGTTGACCGGGGTGCCGTTGCGGTTCACCCGCGACCAGAGCCGCCAGCCCGGCACCGCGCGGTCGCGGCTGAACGCGTACGCCATCCGGGACATCGAGGTCACGCAGCTCATCCCGCAGAAGAACTGGCCGATGGTGGAGATGATGATGACGGCCTTGAAGAAGAACGGGGTCAGCGCCGACTCGAAGATGGCCCCGGAGAAGCCGCCCGCGGAGTTGATCGCGTCCACGTCGGTGGCGGCGAAGAGGAAGGCGAGCAGCAGGATCCAGCCGCCGACCGCCGAATAGAAGATCGACCGCCAGAGGCCCTGGGCGGCGGCCTTCGAGGCGCCGCGGGTCTCCTCGGAGACGTGCGCGCAGGCGTCGAAGCCGGTGATCGTGTACTGGGTGAGCAGGAAGCCCAGCGGCAGCACGTAGAACCAGAAGGTGAGCCCGCCGGTGTCGCCGTCACCGAAGCCGGAGTTGTTGAACCGCTCGGTGAAGACGAACTTGAAGCTCTGGTGGTCGTCGGGGACCAGGAGCAGGATGAGCACCACCGCGGCCGCGCCGGCCACGTGCCACCAGACCGAGACGTTCTGGAGCACGTCGATGATGCGGTGCCCGTAGATGTTGATCAGCCCGTGCAGGGCGAGGATCACCACGAACAGCCCGAAGGTCTGGTGCGCCGTGCCGGCCCAGCCGTCGAAGAGCGCCGAGAAGGTCAGGTTGAGGAAGGTGGCGCAGCCGTAGTCGACCGAGGCGGTCACGGCCACCAGGCCGATCAGGTTGAGCCAGCCGGTGAACCAGCCGTGCACCGGCCGCCCCATGGTGGCGGCCCACCAGTAGATGCCGCCGGCGGTCGGGTAGGCGGACACCAGCTCGGCCATGCAGAAGCCGATGATGAGGATGAACAGTGAGATCAGCGGCCAGCCCCAGGAGATGGCGACCGGACCGCCGTTGTTCCACGCCTGGCCGAAGGTGGTGAAGCAGCCGGCCAGGATCGAGATGATCGAGAACGAGATGGCGAAGTTGGAGAAGCCGCTCCACTTGCGGTGCAGCTCCTGTTTGTAGCCGAGTTCGGCGAGCCGTCGGGCGTCGTCGTCCATGGGTTGCTCGGCGGTCGGCGCGGGCGTCGTGGCCACTGCACACCTCCTCGAGGTGGATTCCCCGGTTGAGTGGGCAAAGTGTGATCCCGTCGATCAAGGCGGTCAATACGACAGCCGTGGGAATCTCACGGCCGGCACGGCTAATTGCGTTGCCGCGCCAACCCGTTCCGGGGCATCCTTGAGCCCGTGACCAGGCCCGATCGCGACGGGCCGACCGCCGGGCGCTCGGCAACGCCCGGCCGGCGACGGCGCGCGGCGTCCACCTCTCTCTCACTGAAGTACGGCGGTTCGCCGTACCCCCGGACGCCCGCGCCGTCGCTCCTACCTCCCGAGAGTGCGCACCAGGCCCGGCGCGGCGACGTCGACCGGCCCGGCGTACCCGCGCCGCGCGGCCGCGACCGCCTCCGCCGGGTCCGTCCCGGGCCACAGGTGGGTGAGCAGGACCCGCCGCGCCCCGGCGGCATCGGCGTACCGGCCCACCTCGGCGGCGCTGGACAGGTTGCCGAGGTGCCGGTCCGGGATCCCCACCGGATACGTCGCCTCGGCGATCAGCAGGTCGGCGTCCCGGGCCAGCTCGACCAGGTCCGGGCTGGGTCCGGTGTCCCCGGTGTAGGCCAGTACGGCGTCCGGACCGGTGAACCGGGCGCCGACGTTCGGCACCCAGTGCGGCAGCGACCAGTTGTCCACCCGGAACGGCCCGAGGTCGAACGCTTCTCCCGGCGCGAGGGCGGACAACCGGTACGCCCCGTCGACCAGGCCCGGCTCGTCGATGCCGAGCAGGCGGTCCAGAGCACCGGCGGGCGCGTACACGGGCAGCGGCGGGCCGGCCCGGTCGGCGAGCACCCGGGCCCGCAGCAGCGGTTGGAGGTCGGCGCAGTGGTCCGGGTGGCCGTGACTGACGTACACCGCGTCCACCCGCGCCGCCGGGACGCGCGCCAGCAGCGGTTGCAGGGTCGCGTACCCGGGGTCGATCAGCAGCCGGAAGCCCGCCTGTTCGACCAGGAAGCCGGAGCAGGACTGCTCGGAGGTGGGCCAGGCGCCGAGCCCACCGAGGACGGTGATCCGCACGGGTGCGACCCTAACCGCCGGAATCGGCGAACGTCGCCCCGATCCGGTCAGGCGAACAACAGCCCGGCCACCCAGAGCACGGCGATGACCAGCCCGGCCAGGAACTCGACAAGCATGGACAGCCCGGCCGCCTTGAGCGCCTGCACGGTGGCCGGCCAGGCGAGCTGGTTGCTGCCCAGCCGCAGCCGTTCCGCGCCCCAGATCCCGCCGACGAAACCGATCGGCAGGCCGACCACCGGGATGACGAAGAAGCCGACCAGGCCGAGCAGCCCGCCCGCCAGCAGCGACGAGGTCGGCACGCCGGTGCGTTTCAAATTCCGCCCCGGCCACAGGTACTTGACCACGCCGCCGCCCACGGCGACCACGGTGGCGGCGGCCAGCACCGCCCAGCGGCCCGGCCCGGCGTCGGCGAAGAGCGCCCACACCAGCACCCCGCCCCAGCACAGCGGCAGCGCCGGCAGCCCGGGCACCAGCACCCCGGCCAGCCCGGCCAGGATGGCCAGCGCGGCCACCACCGACACCACCGCCTGCGAATCACCCAGGCTCACCGCGTCTCCTCCCCGGCCCGCGCCCGCCCCCCGCGCTGCTCGGGAAGGCGCGAAGTGGACCCACCGGGTCCTTCCTTACCCTCCAGCCGGCGGCGGATGTCGGCCGCCGGCATCGGGGCGCCGAACCAGCGCCCCTGCCCGGTGTCGCAGCGCAGCGACCGCAGCCGTTCGGCCTGCTCCTCGGTCTCCACGGCCTCGGCGGTCACCCACAGCTCCAGCGCGTGGGCCAGCCGGACCAGCGCGTCCACGATCCGCTCGTCGCGGTGGTCGGCGACCACGTCCGCACCGTCGCCCCGGATCCCCTCGACGAACGGGCCGGCCAGCTTCAGGCAGTGGATCGGCAGCCGCCGCAGGTACGCCAGGTTCGAGTAGCCGGTGCCGAAGTCGTCGATGGCCAGCCGGATCCCCAGGTCGGCGAGCTGGTGCAGGGCGCGCAGCGGCTCCCCGGCGGTGCCCATCACGGCGCTCTCGGTCAGCTCCAGCTGCAGCAGTTCGGCGGGGAGCCCGGCGTGCTGCAACGCCTCGGCGACGGTTTCCACGATGGCCGGGTCGTCGGCCTGCCGGGCGGCCAGGTTGACGTTGACCATGAGCCGCGCCTCCGGGTACGCCCGCCGCCAGCCCTCCGCGTCGCGGCACGCCTGCCGGAGCACCCAGGCGCCGAGCCGGACGATCAGGCCGGTCTCCTCGGCCAGCCCGATGAACCGGTCCGGCCCGAGCAGCCCCAGCTCCGGGTGCTGCCAGCGGACCAGCGCCTCCACCGCCACCATCGCGCCGTCGACCAGCGAGACGATCGGCTGGTAGTGCAGCACGAACTCGCCCCGGTCCAGCGCGGCGGGCAGGTTGGCGGCCAGCGCCGACCGGGCGATGTCGGCGGCGCTGCGCTCCGGGTCGTAGACCGCCCAGCGGCCCCGCCCCTCGGCCTTGGCCCAGTAGAGCGTGGTGTCGGCGGCCTTCATGAGGTCGGAGACGCTGGTCTCGGCAGCCGGGCACTCCACGATGCCGATGCTGGCCGACACGGCCAACTGCTGGTCGCCGACGTGCACCGGAGCGGAGACGGCGGCCAGGGCCAGCTCGGCCACCTCCACGGCGTCGTCGAGGCCGCCGTCGGAGTCGACCAGGATGACGAACTCGTCACCGCCCATCCGGGCGACCAGGTGGCCGCGGCCGGACACGCAGTCGGCCAGCCGGCGGCCGATCACCTTGAGCAGCCGGTCGCCCAGGTCGTGGCCGAGGCTGTCGTTGATCGCCTTGAAGCCGTCCAGGTCGATGAAGCAGAGCCCGACCCGCTGCTCCGCCCCGGCGGTGTGGAAGACCTGGCCGAGCGACTCGAAGAACAGCGTCCGGTTCGGCAGGCCGGTCAGCGGGTCGTGCAGCGCCTGGAAACGCAGCCGCTGCTGGAGCTGGTAGCGCTCGGTGATGTCCTCGATCATCGCCACGGTGAACCGGGGGCGGCCGTCGTCGTGGCGGATCAGCGAGACGGCCAGGTCGGTCCAGACCACGCTGCCGTCCTTGCGGTAGTAGCGCTTCTCCACCCGGGCGCTGTCCCGCTTGCCCTCGACCAGCTCCTGGTACAGCTCCCACATGCCGGCGGCGTCGTCGGGGTGGAACAGCCCGTCGACGTTCAGCTCCCGCAGCTCCGCGACCGGGTAGCCGAGCATGTCCGCGAAGGACTGGTTGACCTCGATGATCCGCCCGTCCACACCGGCGATGCCGATGCCGATCGCCGCCCCGGTGAAGACCGCGCGGAACCGCGCCTCGCTGTCCCGCAGCGCCTGCTCCACCGCGTCCCGGGCCTGCCAGGCCGAGCGCGCGATCCGCTCCTGCTGGCTGAACACCCGGTCGCGCAGCGCCCGGCCGAAGCCGGCGGCGAACGCGCCCTGCATGGCCGCGATCCGCTCCCGCACCTCCGGCAGCTCCACCCGGGCGGGCAGCACCCAGGACAGGAAACGGTCGCCGAGCGCCCGCACCGACCAGTCGAGCACCCCGGGCCCGGTGAGGTGCGCCTCGACCAGCGCCCGCCCGACGTCCTCCGCCGGCTGGGCGGAGAACGTCGGGGCGAGCAGCGCCCGACCGAGCCCCACGGTGTGCACGAGCAGCAGCCGCTCGGTCTCGGCGGCGCTCAGCGGCACGAACCCGATGCGCCGCACCGCCCGGGCCCACTCGGCGGCGTACGCCGCGGCGCCCGGCCGGCTGAATTCGCCCCCGTCGGGGTCCGGGGCGCGCATGTCGGCTCAGCCGGCCGTCCGGTCGTGCCGGGCGACGCCGCCGAACGCCCCGAACCGCTCGGGGTGCTCGTCCACGTCGGACGGCGAGTCGGGCCGCCACAGCGGCATGTGCACGACGCCCGGTTCGAGCACCGTCCAGTCGCCGAAGTAACCGGTGATCTCGGCGCGCGAGCGCAGCGTGATCTCGGTGGCGGTGCGCGCCGACAGCCGCTGCGCGTCGAGCATCTCCTGCGGCTGGTCCTCGAAGGTCGAGTGCGAGATGACCAGGAAGCTGCCGGGCGCCGCGGCGGCCCGCAGGGTGGCCAGGATGTCGCCCGGCCGGTCCTCGTCGGGGATGAAGTGCACCACCCCGGCGAGCAGGATGCCGACCGGGCGGTCGAAGTCGATCAGGCCACTGGCCCGGGCCTGGTCGAGGATCAGCTTCGGCTCCCGCAGGTCGGCCAGGATGGCGGTGGCCCGCTCGTTGCCGGCGAGCAGCTCCCGGCTGTGCACCACGGCGACCGGGTCGATGTCGACGTAGACGATCCGGGCCTGCGGGTCGGCCGCCTGGGCCACCTCGTGCACGTTGCCGACCGTGGGGATCCCCGAGCCGATGTCGAGGAACTGGTCGATGCCGGCGTCGAGCAGCACCCGCACGGCCCGGCGCAGGAACTCCCGCCCGGAGCGCATGGTGGCCGCCAGGTTCGGCGTCATGGCGGCGATCTGCTCGGCGAGCTGCCGGTCGATCTCGAAGTTGTGCGCGCCGCCGAGGAAGTAGTCGTAGACCCGGGCCGCGCTGGGCCGGCTCAGGTCGATCTCGGCGGGAATTCCGTCCGGCGTCTGCATCGCTCGGTCCCCCAGGTCGTCGCCGCGGGGGCAGCAGCCCGGCGACCGGGCCGACCCGCAGCATCGTGTGGTCCACACCACTCTAGGCGGGCACACCCACGAACGGGAGATCCACTCTCGACCGTGGGCCCGCCCGCCGTCAGCCCGCCGACTCCAGCAGCAGCGAGATGCCCTGCCCCACGCCGATGCACATGGTCGCCAGGGCCCGCCGGCCGCCCCGGCGGCGCAGCTCCAGCGCGGCGGTGAGCGCCAGCCGGGCGCCGCTGGCGCCGAGCGGGTGGCCCAGCGCGATGGCCCCGCCGTTCGGGTTGACGTGCTCGGCGTCCTCCGGCAGCCCCAGCTCGCGCAGCACCGCCACCGACTGGGCGGCGAACGCCTCGTTCAGCTCGATCACGTCGACGTCGGCCAGGCCGAGGCCCTGCCGGTCGAGCAGCTTGCGGGTGGCCGGGACCGGCCCGATGCCCATGATCCGCGGCGGCACGCCGGCCGCCGCCGCCCCGCTCACCCGGGCCAGCGGGGTGAGGCCGTAGCGCTCGACGGCCGCCGCGGAGGCGACCAGCAGGGCCACCGCGCCGTCGTTGACGCCGGAGGAGTTGCCGGCCGTCACCGTGCCGCCCTCGCGGAACGGGGTGGGCAGCGCGGCGAGCTTCGCAAGCGAGGTCTCCCGGGGGTGCTCGTCGACCTCGACCAGCTTCGTCTCGCGCTTGCCGGCCGGCACCGTCACCGGCACGATCTCCTCGGCCAGCCGGCCGTCGGCCTGCGCCTTGGCGACCCGCTGCTGGGAGCGGAACGCGAACCCGTCCTGCGCGGCCCGGTCGACGCCGAAGTCCGCGGCGACGTTCTCGGCCGTCTCCGGCATCGAGTCGATGCCCCACTGCTTCTTCATGAGCGGGTTCACCAGTCGCCAGCCGATGGTGGTGTCGTAGACCTCGGCGGTGCGGGCGAACGGGGTGGCCGCCTTCGGCATCACGAAGGGCGCCCGGCTCATGCTCTCCACCCCGCCGGCGACCAGGAGGTCGGCCTCCCCGGCCACGACGGCGCGGGCGGCGGTGGCCAGGGCGTCCAGGCCGGAGCCGCAGAGCCGGTTGACCGTGCTGCCGGGCACCTCCTCGGGCAGCCCGCCGAGCAGCGCGGCCATCCGGGCCACGTTGCGGTTGTCCTCGCCGGCCTGGTTGGCGCAGCCCAGGATCACGTCGTCGGTGCGGGCCCAGTCCACCGAGGGGTGGCGGGCGACCAGCTCGCGGATCACGTGCGCGGCCAGGTCGTCGGGGCGGACCCCGGCGAGGGCGCCGGCGTACCGGCCGATCGGGGTGCGGACACCGGCCACGAGGTATGCGACGGTCATCGGCGCTCAGTCCTCCGGGGGTGGACGGGGGTGGTGGCGGGTCGCCCGCCGGATCGCGGGGACGCCCGGCGCCAGGATATCCACGCCCGGAACGGATAGGTTGGCCGCATGGCCCGGGCCCAGTTCAGCGCAGAGACCGCCGGCGGCGGCGCGTTCGTCCGCCAGCCCAACCGGTTCACCGGTCGGGTCACCCCCCACTCCACCTCCCCGGAGGGCGGCGGCCCCGACGACCAGGGCCGCTGGCCGCTGGAGGCGGGCCGTTACCGGCTGGTCTGGTGCCGCGCCTGCCCGTGGGCGCACCGGGCCCGGATCGTGCGCGGCCTGCTCGGGCTGGACGAGGTGATCTCGCTGGGCACGGTCGACCCGATCCGGGACGAGCGGGGCTGGCGGTTCAGCCTCGACCAGGACGGCTTCGACCCGGTGCTCGGCATCGGGTTCCTCAGCGACGCGTACCTGGCCACCGACCCCGACTACACCGGCCGGGTGACCGTGCCGGCGCTGGTCGACACGCTGACCGGGCGGGTGGTCACCAACGACTACCCGCAGCTCACCCTCGACTTCTCGACCGAGTGGCGGCGGTTCCACAAGCCGGGCGCGCCGGACCTCTACCCGGTCGAGCTGCGGCCGGAGCTGGACGCGCTGATGGCGGAGATCCACCGCGACGTCAACAACGGCGTCTACCGGTGCGGCTTCGCCGCCTCCCAGGAGGCCTACGACGAGGCGTACACGGCGCTGTTCGCCCGGCTGGACGCGCTGTCGGAACGGCTGTCCGGGCGGCGCTACCTCGTGGGCGAGCAGATCACCGAGGCCGACGTGCGGCTGTTCACCACGCTGGTCCGCTTCGACGTGGCGTACCACGGGCACTTCAAGTGCAACCGGCAGAAGCTCACCGAGATGCCGGTGCTCTGGGCGTACGCGCGGGACCTGTTCCAGACGCCGGGCTTCGGCGAGACGGTGGACTTCGACCACATCAAGCGGCACTACTACGCCACCCACGAGATGATCAACCCGACCCGGATCGTGCCGCTGGGTCCGGACCTGTCCGGCTGGACCACGCCGCACGGGCGTGGTTGAGCCCGGCGTCCTCCGGGCCGCCGCCGCGTCCGCGGCCGCCGGCTGCGTCGTGGCCGGGGTGGTCGCCGTCACGGTCGCCGTGGTCGCCGGTCCGGGCCCGGGGCTGACCGGGTACGTCAGCGAGGCCGGCGTCACCGACAGCGCGTACGCCGGGGCGTACCGGATCGGGGTCTTCGCCCTGGCGGCGGCGCTGCTGCTGCTCGCGGCGGCGCTGCCCCCGGCGCTGCGCACGGCGGCGGCGCTGCTCGTGGCCGCCGCGGCCGGGACGGCGCTCTCCGGTGCGGTGACCTGCTCCACCGGCTGCCCGCTGCCGCCGTTCGAGGCCGCCACGGTGGCCGATCTGGTGCACGGCGGCGCGAGCATCGCGGCCACCGCCGCGGTGGTCTTCGCGATGCTGGTGCTGCTGCTCTCCCCCGCAGCGGGCCGGTCGCTGCGCCGGGTGGCCGGGATCGGCGCGGCCCTGGCGCTGCCGCTGTCCGCGGCGATCGGGCTGGCCATGCTGACCGTCGGGCGCGGCGGCCTGGTCGGCGTGCTGGAACGGCTAATGCTGACGGTGGCCGCCGCCTGGGGCCTGGCCACCTGCGCCGTGCTCGGGCTGGGCCGGCGACAGCCACCGTCCACCGCCAGGCCGGCCCCGACGGTCAGGGCTTGACGGCGAGCACGGGCCGGTCGGCGTCGAGCAGGATGCGCTGCGCGGCACTGCCCATGATCAGCTTGCCGACCGGCGAGCGGCGGCGCAGGCCGATCACGATCACCGAGGCGTCGACCGCCTCGGCGACGCGCACGACCTCGTCGGCGAGGTCCCCGGCGTGCGCGTCCTGGCGGAGCTCGACGGCGACGCCGGCCGCCGCGCCCCGCTCGACCAGGGCGCGGACCGCGTCCGCGGCGGCCATCTCCGCGCTGACCGGCGCACCCTCCCTCGGCGTGTTGAGGACCACCAGCCGCTCCCGGCGGCGTGTGGCCTCCGCGAGGCCCGCGGCGAAGGCGGCGTCCCCTTCGGGCGTGGGGACGTACGCGACGAGAACGGTCACACGAGCTCCTTGGTGTCGTGGGGTGCGGAGTCGGGGCGGGACGTGGACCGCCGGCGGCCGAGGGCGGCCCGGACCGGCGGGAGCAGGGCGACGAGCAGGAACAGGGCGAGCAGGGTGCCCGAGATCGGCCGGGTGACGAAGCCGGTCGCATCCCCGTCGAAGATCAGCAGTGAGCGGCGCAGCGAGTCCTCCAGCAGCGAGCCCAGCACGAAGGCCAGCACCAGCGGGCCCGGGTCGAAGCCGAACTTCTTCATCAGGTACCCGAGGGCGCCGAAGACGATCACCAGCCCGATGTCGAAGACGTCGTTGTTGACCGTGTAGACGCCGACCAGTGTGATCAGGACCGTGATGGGCGCGAGGATCGTGGCCCGAACCCGCAGGATCTTCACGAACAGGCCGACCAGCGGGATGCTCATGATCAGCAACAGGATGTTGCCGATGTACATCGAGTTGACCACGCCCCAGAACAGCTCGGGCTCCTGGCTGACCAGCTGGGGGCCGGGGCTGACCCCCTGGATCAGCAGCGCCCCGAAGATGACCGCCATGGTCGCGTTGGCGGGGATGCCGAGGGTGAGCAGCGGGATGAAGGAGGACGTCGCGGCCGCGTTGTTCGCCGTCTCCGGGGCGGCGACCCCCTCGACGGCGCCCTTGCCGAACCGCTCCGGGTTCCTGGACCGCCGCTTCTCGAGCGCGTAGGCGGCCAGCGAGGCCAGGGTCGCACCGCCGCCGGGCAGGATGCCCAGGAGGAAGCCCAGGACGGAACCGCGTCCGATGGCCCCCGACGACTCGCGGAGGTCCGCGCGCGACGGCCACACGTTGGCGACCTTCGTCGGCGCGTGCACCGCCCGGTGGCGCTCCTCCAGGTTGTAGAGGATCTCGCCGAGGCCGAAGAGACCCATCGCGATCGGCACGAAGTCCAGGCCGTCGGCCAGCGACAGGTTCTCGAAGGTGAACCGCTCCGCGCCGGTGAAGCTGTCCCGGCCGACCGTGGCCAGCAGCAGGCCGACGCAGGCGGCGATCACGGCCTTGAGCCGTCCGCCGCTGCTCACGGTGGCCACCAGCAGGATGCCGAGCAGGGCCAGGGCCGTGTACTCGGGTGGACCGAAGTCCAGCGCGAAGCCGGCCACCACGGGCGCGACCAGCGTCAAGGCGATGATCGAGACGGTGCCGCCGATGAAGGAACCGACGGCGGCGACGCCGAGGGCGGTACCGGCCCGGCCCTGCCGGGCCAGCGCGTGGCCGTCGAAGACGGTCACCACCGAGGACGCCTCGCCGGGCAGCCGGAGGAGGACCGAGGTGATGGTGCCGCCGTACTGGGCGCCGTAGAAGATGCCGGCGAGCATGATGATCGCGGTCACCGGCTCGATGCCGAAGGTGACCGGCAGCAGGATCGCGATGGTGGCCGCGGGACCGAGGCCGGGCAGGACGCCGACCAGCATGCCGATGACGACGCCGATCAGGCAGTACAGCAGGTTCGTCGGTTCGAGTACGACGCCGAAGCCGTCGAGCACGGGCGCGAAGTCCACGGGCCCTCCTAGAAGAGGTGCGGGATGGGAACGGAGAGGGCCGCGACGAAGACGAGGTAGAACCCGACCACCACGCCGAGGCTCGCCAGGACGGACGTCCGCCAGCCCTCCCGGCCGAGGAACCGCAGCCAGACGAAGGCGAGCAGGGCGGCGGGGATCTCGAAACCGATGGTCCCGATGACCGCGACGAACACGACCATGGTGGCCAGGCCGCCGAGGACCAGCCAGCTCGCCCTGGAGAAGCGTTCCGCGTCCGTCGTCCGCCGGCCGGCGGCGAGGAGGCCGAGGCCGAGCACGACCAGCGCGGCGCTCACCAGCAGCGGCCAGGTGCCGGAGTCGGGGCTGTGCGCCGTCCCGAGTCCGAGGCGGGCGGAGCCGACCAACGCGGCGACACCGAGTGCGACGACGGCGGCAGCGACGAGGACGTTGCTCAGCGGCCCGGCCGCGGGCGGCCGGCCCTCATGCTCGGCCTCCTCGACCCGGTGGATCGCCTCGTCGAGGCTGAGCTCTTCGAGGGGACGTTCCTCGTCCGTCTCCGCCCGGGCGGCCCCGGCGGCCGGGTGGCCACCGGGGCTTCCCTGGGTCGGCACGCCGCCGTGGGCAGCGGTCACTTCGCTCCGCCGAGGTTGATGGAGTACTTCTCGATCACCCCGCGGTACTTGTCCAGGTTTCCGGTCCACTGCTTGCGCAGTTCCTCGCCGTCGGCCTCGTTCGGGGTGAGCTGGTTGTCCTCGTTGAACTTCTTGTACGCGTCGGCCTGGAACGCCTTCTGGAAGGCCTGACGGAGTCGGTCGACGACCTCCTTCGGCGTGCCCTTCGGCGCGAAGATCGCCCGCGACTGCTGCACCGGCACGTCGTGGCCCGCCTCCACGGCGGTCGGGGTGTCGGGCAGGTACGACGGCCGCTTCTCGGCGAAGGTGACGATCGGGGTCAGCTTGCCGGCCTGGATCTGCTCGATCGCCTCGCCCAGCTGGATCGAGCCGACGTCCACCTGGCCACCGAGGACCGCGGTCAGCGTGGGCGACCCGCCGTCGAACGGAACGGCCTTGGCGTTGATGTTGGCCTGCCTGAACAACAGCTCCTGCGAGAGCTGGCTGCCCGTGCCGACACCCGTGGTGCCGAAGGTGATCTGCCGCCCGGCCTTGGCCAGGTCGTCGACGGTCTTGAAGCCGGACTTCGGCGCTGTCACGAGTACGTAGTCGTCCTGGCTGATGCCGGTGACGATCTCGTAGTCCGCGATGTCCGGCGCCTGGCCCTTGGCGACGGCCAGCGGCGTGATGTACGCCAGGCTGCCGTTGTAGACCATCAGGGTGTGCCCGTCGGCCTTCTTGCCGGCCAGCTCCTTGGCGGCGAGGGCGCCGTTCGCGCCGGGCTTGTTCTCCACCGTGACGGGCACACCGAGGTCGGTCTTGACCTGGTCGGCCAGCGCCCGGGCGATGAGGTCGGTGCTGCCGCCCGGGTCCTGCCCGACGAGAATCGTGATCGGGGAGTCACCCGGGAACCTCGCCTCGTCGCTGGATCCGCCGCCGACGTTGCCGCCGCAGGCGGCGAGCGAGAGGGCCAGGGCCATCCCGGCACCCGCCGTCGCCCACTGGCGCACGCGGTTGATGCTCATGTTGTTCTCCTCTTAGCAGAGCCATGTTTCAGCCGTGGGCGCTGTGAGTGGGGTCACGGACGCCTGGATGACGGCAGCGTAAGAACCTCGGCTCATGCCTGTCCAAATCCAATGGAGCATCAATTGATACCTTCTTGACATGGCGTTCACGCTGGAGCAACTTCGCGGTTTCGTGGCCGTCGCCGACGAGCTGCACTTCGGCCGCGCCGCCGCCCGGCTGCAGATGACGCAGCCTCCCCTGAGCCGGCAGATCCAGAAGCTGGAACGGGTGGTGGGTGCCCAACTCCTGGAGCGGGACAACCGCCGGGTCACCCTCACGGCAGCGGGCGCGGCGTTCCTGGTCGAGGCCCGCCGCCTGCTCATTCTCGCCGACTCGGCACCTGAGCTGGCCCGGCGGGTGTCGTCCGGGGCCAGCGGTGTGGTCCGGATCGGGTTCACGGCCGCGTCGGCGTACGGGGTCCTCGGAGAGCTGCTGAACGGCCTGAGCCGAGAGCTGCCCGACGTCGCCGTCGACCTGACCGAGATGGTGACCCGCGAGCAGGTGGCCGGCCTACTCAAGGAGGAGGTCGACCTCGGGCTGGCCCGACCGCCCTTCGACGAGGAGGCCTTCGGCTCGCGGCTGCTGCACCGGGAGGCGCTGCTCGTCGCCGCGCCCGCGGGTCACCGGCTGCTCGAACTGGGCCGGCCGGCGGTGGCTGCGGACCTGGCGGGCGAGCCCGTCGTCATGCACTCGCCGACCAAGGCCAAGTACTTCTACGACCTGGTCGCGGGCGTCGTACCGATCGCCGCCGAGAACACCGTGCACACCGTGAGCCAGGTGCTCACCATGCTCTGGCTCGTGGCAGCAGGTCGTGGTGTCGCGTTCGTCCCCGCGTCCGCCGCACGCCTGCCCATCGACGGGGTGGGGTTCGTCCGGCTGGAGACGCCCACACCCGAGCCGGTCGAGCTTCACCTGTTGTGGGCCAGGAGTTCGAAGAACCCGGCCCTGTGGCGGGCGCTGGCCGCGCTGGAACGGCGGGCCGCCTCCTGATACCTGGCGGGCATCGTTCGATGCGGAACTGCTCTTGGACATGCATCGTGGCCGGTTCTTACCGTGATCGTGACCACCGTCCGCACCGCCGGCTGACTCCGGCGCGGACCCGGACCCCAAGGACACGATCACCGTGACGCTGCTGCCCCCGGACGTTCTCGCTGACCGGCTGAAGTCGGGCCTGCTCTCCTTCCCGGTCACCCACTTCGACGCCGACCTGCAGTTCGACGAGGCCCGGTACCGGGAGCACCTCGCGTGGCAGGCGAGCTTCGACGTGGCCGGCCTGTTCGCCGCAGGCGGCACCGGCGAGGGGTTCTCGCTGACCTCGGCCGAGATGGACCGCGTCGTCCGGGCCGCCGTCGACGAGGTGGCCGGGAAGGTTCCCGTCATCGCGCCGGCCACCGGCGGCACCGCCGTCGCCGTCGCCCAGGCCCAGGCCGCCCAGGCCGCCGGCGCCGACGGTCTGCTGCTGTTCCCGCCGTACCTCACCGAGGCCAGCCAGCAGGGCCTGGTCGAGCACGTCAGCGCCGTGTGCCGCGCGACCGAACTCGGCGTCATCGTCTACAGCCGCGCAAACGCGGTGCTCACCGACGCCACCGTGGCCGAGATCGCCGACCGCAACCCCAACCTGATCGGGCTCAAGGACGGGATCGGCGACATCGAGCAGATGACCCGGACCTACGCCCGGGTCGGCGACCGGCTGATCTACGTGGGTGGGCTGCCGACCGCCGAGACGTTCGCGCTGCCGCTGCTCCAGCTCGGGGTGAGCACGTACTCCTCCGCGCTGTACAACTTCCTGCCCGAGTTCGCGCTCCGGTTCTACGCCGCCGTACGCGCTCAGGACCGCCCGGCGGTCTACCAGATGCTCACCGACTTCGTGATCCCGTACCTGGACATCCGGGACCGGGCCAAGGGGTACGCGGTCTCCATCGTCAAGGCCGGCCTGACCGCGGCCGGCCGCGACGGCGGGCGGGTCCGGCCCCCGCTGGTGGACCTGACCGAGACCGAGCTCGCCGAGCTGACCACCCTGGTCGAGAAGGTCTCCCTCACCCAGCTCCCGGCTCCGAGAGGACGGCGATGACCGGCCGCACCCCGACCGTTGCCCGCGTCGAGGCGGTGCCCGTCGCCGGGTACGACAGCATGCTGCTCAACCTCAGCGGCGCGCACGGGCCCTTCTTCACCCGCAACATCGCCGTCGTCACCGACAGTGAGGGACGGGTCGGCGTCGGCGAGGTGCCGGGCGGCGAGGCGATCCGCCGGACCATCTCCGACGCCGGCGAGCTGCTCGTCGGGCAGCCGGTCGCCCGGTTCGGCCGGCTGCTGCACGCCGTGGCCGAGCGGTTCGCCGACCGCGACGCCGGCGGGCGCGGGCTGCAGACCTTCGACCTGCGCACGACGGTCCACGCGGTGACCGCGCTGGAGTCGGCGCTGCTGGACCTGTTGGGTCAGCACCTGGGCGTGCCGGTGGCGGAGCTCCTCGGCGACGGGCAGCAGCGCGACACCGTGCCGATGCTCGGTTACCTCTTCTACATCGGTGACCGCCGCCGCACCGACCTGCCCTACGTGGCGGAGGCCGCACCGGCCGACGACTGGGAACGGCTGCGCCGTGAACCGGCACTGACCCCCGACGCGATCGTGGCGCTCGCCGAGGCGGCACAGGCGCGCTACGGGTTCACCGACTTCAAGCTCAAGGGCGGTGTGCTGGCCGGCGAGCAGGAGATCGCCGCGGTCCGCGCCCTGGCCGAGCGGTTCCCGCAGGCCCGCATCACGCTCGACCCGAACGGCGGCTGGCTGCTGGCCGAGGCCGTCGAGCTCTGCCGCGACCTGCACGGGGTGCTCGCCTACGCGGAGGACCCGGTGGGCGCCGAGGGCGGGTTCTCCGGACGCGAGGTCATGGCGGAGTTCCGGCGGGCCACGGGGCTGCCGACCGCCACCAACATGATCGCGACGGACTGGCGGCAGATGGCCCACGCGGTCCGGTCGAACGCGGTCGACATCCCCCTCGCCGATCCGCACTTCTGGACGATGCGCGGCTCGGTCCGGGTCGCCCAGCTGTGCCACGACTTCGGCCTCACCTGGGGTTCGCACTCCAACAACCACTTCGACATCTCGCTGGCGATGTTCACCCATGTGGGCGCGGCCGCGCCCGGCGAGATCACCGCCCTCGACACGCACTGGATCTGGCAGGACGGGCAGGCGCTCACCCGTGCGCCGCTGTCGATCCGGGACGGGCGGATCGCCGTCCCCACCGCGCCCGGACTGGGCGTCGAGCTGGACCACGACGCCCTGGCCGCGGCGCACGAGCTGTACCTGGAGCACGGCCTCGGCGCCCGGGACGACGCCGTGGCGATGCGGTACCTCGTGCCCGGCTGGGCGTTCGACCCCAAGCGACCCTGCCTGGTCCGCTGACCCGCCGTTCTCTGACGAAGGAGAGACATGACCACCGCCCCCGCAGTCCTCGACCGGATCGAGTCGGTGACCCTGTCGTCCATCACCCTCCCGCTGCCCACCGGGATCAGCGACGCGAAGGTGCTCACCGGCCGACAGCGGCCGATGACGGAGGTCGCGTTCCTCTTCGCCGAGATCCGTACCGAGGCCGGTCTCGAGGGCGTCGGCTTCAGCTACTCCAAGCGGGCCGGCGGGCCGGCGCAGTTCGCGCACGCCCGGGAGGTCGCCCCGGACCTGATCGGCGAGGACCCGAGCGACATCGGCCGGCTGTGGACGAAGCTCGTCTGGTCCGGCGCGTCGGTGGGGCGCAGCGGCGCGTCCACCCAGGCGCTCGCCGCGATCGACGTCGCGCTCTGGGACCTCAAGGCCAAGCGCGCCGGGCTGCCGCTGGCGAAGCTACTGGGCGCGCACCGCGACTCGGTCCGTTGCTACAACACCTCGGGCGGCTTCCTGCACGAGTCGATCGGACAGGTGCTGGAGAACGCCACCCGCACCCTCGAATCGGGCGTCGGCGGCATCAAGATCAAGGTCGGTCAGCCGGACTCGGCGGAGGACCTGCGCCGGGTGCGCAAGGTGCGGGAGCACCTCGGTGACGGCGTCCCGTTCATGGTGGACGCCAACCAGCAGTGGGACCGGCCGACCGCCATGCGGGTGGGCCGGGCGCTGGAGGAGTTCGGCCTGGTCTGGATCGAGGAGCCGCTGGACGCGTACGACGCGGAGGGGCACGCCCAGCTCGCCCGGTCGCTGGACACCGCGGTCGCGACGGGAGAGATGCTGACCAGCGTCGCGGAGCACTACGAGCTGATCCGGGCCGGCGCGGTGGACATCCTGCAGCCGGACGCCCCCCGGATCGGCGGCATCACCCAGTTCCTCAAGCTCGCCACCCTGGCCGACCACAGCAACCTGCAACTGGCGCCGCACTTCGCGATGGAGATCCACGTGCACCTGGCGGCCGCCTACCCGCACGAGCCGTGGGTGGAGCACTTCGACTGGCTGTACCCGCTGTTCAACGAGCGCCTGGAGACCCGCGGCGGGCGCATGTACATCTCGGACCGCCCCGGTCTCGGCATCACCCTGAGCGATCAGGCCCGCGCCTGGACCGTCGACCGCGTCCACGTCGACGCGTCCCGCTGAACGACAACATGGAGGTACCCCGCATGTCCGACGTCGTGAGCATCGACCCCCGGACCGGCCAGGCGGTCGAGGTCGTCGCCCGGGAGACGACCACCGAGGAGGTGGACCGGCTCTGCTCGGCGGCGAAGGCCGCCGCCGCCGGACTGGAGGCGCTGGGCCGCGACGGGCGGGCGGCACTGCTGCGCGCCCTGGCCGACGCGCTGGAGGACCGACGGGAGGACGTCGTCGCCGTCGCCGACCGGGAGACGGCGCTCGGACCGGTGCGGCTGAACGGTGAGCTGACCCGCACCTGCTATCAGCTGCGCCTGTTCGCCGAGGTCCTGGACGAGGGCAGCTACGTCGAGGCGGCGATCGACCACGCCGGGGACACTCCGATGGGTCCCCGCCCCGACCTGCGCCGGATGCTCGTCCCGATCGGCCCGGTCGCGGTATTCGGCGCCAGCAACTTCCCGCTGGCCTTCTCCGTGCCCGGCGGCGACACCGCCTCGGCGCTCGCGGCCGGCTGCCCGGTCGTCGTCAAGGCGCACGGGTCCCACCCCGCGACGTCGCAGCTCGTGTTCGACATCCTGGCGGCGGCGGCGGAGAAGGCCGGCGCCCCGGCCGGCACGCTGGGCGTCGTCCACGGCGTCCAGGCCGGCGCCGACCTCGTCGCCCAGCCGGCGATCCGCGCCGTCGGTTTCACCGGCTCGATCACCGGCGGACGGGCGCTGCTGCAGATCATCGAACAGCGTCCGGACCCCGTGCCGTTCTTCGGTGAGCTCAGCAGCCTCAATCCGGTCGTCGTGACGCCGCAGGCCGCCGCCGAGCGCGGCGCGACGATCGGGACCGAGCTCGTCGGCTCCTTCACCCTCGGCGGCGGACAGTTCTGCACCAAGCCCGGGCTGGTGTTCGTGCCGGCCGGCGCCGACGGCGACGGGGTGGTCGAGGCGATGGCCGCGGCGGTCCGGGAGGCCGGAGCGCCGGTGCTGCTCAACGAGGGCATCGCCACCGCATACGGGCGCACCGCCGGTGGGCTCGCCGACGCCGACGGCGTCGACGTGCTGGCCCGCGGCACGCAGCCAGCGGGAGCCGGCTTCCAGGCCGCGCCGCTGCTCCTCACCACGGCGGCCGCCGACCTGCCCCACGAGGTCACCGAGGAGTGCTTCGGGCCCGTGTCGGTCGTGGCCCGCTACGAGGGCACGGCCGAGCTGTTCGGGGCGCTGGCGGAGATGCCCTCGTCGCTGACCGCGACCGTGCTGCGCGGGCAGGGCGAGACGGAGCTGCCGCTGGCGGTCTCCGCGAAGCTGCGTCCGCGGGCCGGTCGGATGATCTACGACGCCTACCCCACGGGCGTGGCCGTCTCCTGGGCCCAGCACCACGGTGGGCCGTGGCCGTCGACCAACTCCCAGCACACCTCGGTGGGCACCACCGCGATCCGGCGCTTCCTGCGTCCGGTCACCTGGCAGGGGGCACCCGCCGACCTGCTCCCGCCCGAGCTGACCGACGACTACCGCGGCATCCCGCGGCGCATCGACGGCGTCCTGGAGCTGCCGCGATGACCATGCGGTGCACGCCACCGCGGCGGCCCGCGGACACCGCGCCCGCCGCCGTGGCGTGAACCGCGCGGCGGCAGGCACGGCCCGGTGAACGGGGTCATCGGCGGCTTCGCCGCCCTGGTCGCGGTGATCGCCGTCGGCTGGATCGTCGGCAGGACGGGCGCGCTGGGCGCCGACGCCAGTGGCGTGCTGTCGCGGCTGTCCTACTTCGTGGCGACGCCGGCCCTGCTGCTGCTCACGCTCGCGAGGGCGGATCCGGCGGCGCTCCTGTCGGCGGCCCTCGTGGCGACCGCCGGCAGCGCGGTGCTCAGCGCGCTGCTGTACGTGGCGCTGGCCCGGTGGCGCTGGCGCCTGCCGCCGGCCGAGCTGACGGTCGGCGGCCTCACCTCGTCGTACGTCAACGCGGGCAACCTGGGCGTCCCCATCGCGGTGTACGCCCTCGGCGACGCGTCCTTCGTGGCCCCGGTGCTGCTGTTCCAGGTGCTGGTCATGGCACCGGTCGGGCTGGCCGTGCTGGCCGGCTCGCGCACCGCGGGCGACGCCCCGCCCCGCTGGCGGCTGCTCACCCAGCCGCTCCGCACGCCGGTCGTGGTGGGCTGCGGTCTGGGCGTGCTCGTCGCGGCCACCGGCGTGGACCTGCCACCGCTGGTACGGGAGCCGGTCGAGCTCACCGCCGCGCTCGCGGTACCCGCGGCGTTGCTGGCGTACGGCATGAGCCTGCACGGCGCACCACGCCCGGCGTCCGGCGACGGCGCCCGCCGAGTGTGGCTGGCCGTGGCCCTCAAGACCCTCGTCCAGCCGGCGCTGGCCTACGTACTCGGTCGCTGGGTCGCCGGGCTCTCGGGGGTGGCGCTGCTCGCGGTCACCGTCACCTCGGCCCTGCCGACCGCGCAGAACGTGTTCGTCTACGCCGCGTCCTACGACCGGAGCACCCTGCTGGCGCGGGACGTCATCCTGCTCACCACCGTCCTGTCCGCTCCCGTGCTCATCGGCATCGCCGTGCTGCTCGGCTGACGCGATGTCGCGGGGGTATCCACCCATGCCCGGGCGGACTTGGACAGGCATCGTCGTGGCTCCTAGCGTGACACCGTGATCATGTCGAGAAGCGGCAGGACCGGGACACCGCGTCGACGACGCGCGACGGCAGTGACTGCCCGGTGACCGCGGACCTCGTCGGCCGGCTGCGGCAGATCGTCGGGCCCGCCGGCCTGATCAGCGACCCGGGCGGGATGGCCGGCCACCTCACCGACTGGCGCAACGCGTACTCGGGAACCGCCGCGGCCGTCGTGCGGCCGGGCGACACCGGGGAGGTGGCCGCGGTCGTGGCCCTGTGCCGCGACGCGGGCGTCGCGGTGGTCCCGCAGGGCGGCAACACGGGGCTCTGTGGCGGCGCCGTCCCGGACTCCTCGGGCCGTCAGGTGGTGCTCTCCCTCACCCGCATGCGGCGCATCCGGGACCTGGACGTCGCCAACCAGACCATCACCGTAGAGGCCGGCGCGGTCCTGCAGTCGGTGCAGGAAGCCGCGGCGGCCGCCGGCCGGCTCTTTCCGCTCTCCCTCGGCGCGGAGGGAAGCTGCACGATCGGCGGCAACCTCGCGACCAACGCCGGCGGCACCGGGGTGCTCCGCTACGGGACGATGCGCGACCTGACCCTCGGGCTGGAGGTCGTGCTTCCCGACGGACGGATCTGGAACGGGCTCCGCGGGCTGCGGAAGGACAACACCGGCTACGACCTCAAGCAGCTGTTCATCGGCGCGGAGGGCACCCTCGGCGTCATCACCGCCGCCGTGCTGAAGCTCTTTCCCGCCGTCCGCAGCCGCGCGACGGCGTGGGTGGCCCTGCCGGGTCCGCAGGGCGCGGTGGACCTGATCGGGGTCCTCCGGGAGATCGCGGGCGACCGGCTGACCGGCTTGGAGATCATGTCCCGGCAGAGCGTGGAGTTCGTGCTGCGCCACTCGTCGGGCGCGCGGGACCCGTTCGGCGACCAGCACCCCTGGTACGCGCTCGTGGAGCTGAGCGACACGCTCCCCCGCGCCGGCCTCGACGAGGTGATCGAGGCGGCGCTGGGCGAGGCGTTCGACCGGGGTGCGGTGCGGGACGCCGTGATCGCCTCCGGCTCGGCGCAGGCCACCGCCCTGTGGGCGCTGCGCGAAGGGATCTCCGAGGCGCAGAACCACGAGGGCCCCAGCCTCAAGCACGACGTCACGGTGCCGGTGAGTCGCATCCCGGCGTTCGTGGAACGCACCGACCGGGCCCTGCGGGAGGCCGTCCCGGGCATCCGGATCGTGACGTACGGACACGTCGGCGACGGCAATCTCCACTACAACCTCAGCAAGCCGGTGGGCAGCGATGACGAGGAGTTCCTGGCGCGGGCCGAAACGCTCGCCCGGCTTGTCTACGACTCGACACACGCGTTCCGCGGCAGCATCAGCGCCGAGCACGGACTCGGGCAGTCGAAGCGGGAGATCATCGCCGACTACACGGACAGCCACGGGCTGGACCTGATGCGAGGGCTCAAGCAGCTGTTCGATCCGCGGGGGCTGATGAATCCCGGCAAGGTGCTGCCGGGCTTGTAAGGAGCGTCACCTCGCTCGGTCCTTCCGCCACCGGCCGGCCGGGAGTAGCTTCGGCAGGCGATGACCAACGTCTGGCACCTCACCGTGCGCCTGTATGTCGACCTCCGACTGCAGGCCAGCGGCGTCTGTCCGGCGCAGCCCCGTTCCTGACGCTGCCCTGACCGACCCTCTCCAGACCTTGGACACATCCCCATGGCTTCCGCCCTGCGCAAGATCCCCTTTTCCGTGCAGATCCTGCTCGGCCTCGTCCTCGGCGTGGCGCTCGGCTTCCTCGCCCGCGCCAACGACCTCGCCTGGCTGACCAGCACCCTCGACACCGTCGGCGGCCTCTTCGTCCAGCTGCTCAAGCTGGCCGTGCCGCCGCTGGTCTTCACCGCCATCGTGGTCAGCGTGGTCAGCCTGCGCGGCGTGGCCAACGCCGCCCGGCTGGCGCTCAAGACGCTGCTCTGGTTCGGCATCACCGCCCTGATCTCGGTCGGCATCGGCATCGGCCTCGGCCTGCTCACCGACCCGGGCAAGGGCGTCACCCTCGACCTGGCCGGCGCCGCCGCCCCGAAGAGGACCGGCTCCTGGACCGACTTCCTCACCGGGATCGTGCCCACCAACCCGGTCGGCGCGTTCGTCGAGGGCAACGTCCTCCAGATCGTCTTCCTCGCCCTGGTGATCGGCGCTGCCGCGCTGCTCATCGGCGAGGCCGCCGAGCCGTTCGTGAACCTCAACCGCTCGGTGCTGGCCATCGTGCAGAAGGCGCTCTGGTGGGTCATCCGGCTCGCCCCGATCGGCACCCTCGGCCTCATCGGCAACGCCGTCGCCTCGTACGGCTGGGACCTGCTGGCCCCGCTCGCGAAGTTCACCACCGCCGTCTACGTCGGCTGCGCCCTCGTGCTGTTCGTGGTCTACCCGGTGGTGCTGATCGCCGCCGGCCGGCTCAACCCGCTGCGCTTCTTCGCCGGCGCCTGGCCCGCCATCGAGCTGGCCTTCGTGTCCCGCTCGTCGGTGGGCACCATGCCGGTGACCCAGCGCTCGGTCGAGCGCCTCGGCGTCCCCCGCGAGTACGCCTCCTTCGCCGTGCCGTTCGGCGCCACCACGAAGATGGACGGCTGCGCCGCCATCTACCCGGCCCTCGCCGCGATCTTCGTGGCGCAGGTCTTCGGGGTGCACCTGGGCGTCACCGACTACCTGCTGATCGCCTTCGTCTCGGTGGTCGGCTCGGCCGCCACCGCCGGCCTGACCGGCGCGATCGTCATGCTCACCCTGACCCTCAGCACGCTGGGCCTGCCGCTGGCCGGCGCCGGCCTGCTGCTGGCCATCGACCCGATCCTCGACATGATCCGCACCGCCACCAACGTGGCCGGCCAGGCCCTGGTGCCGACCGTCGTGGCCGCGCGCGAGGGCACCCTGGACCGGACCGCGTACGACTCGGCCGGCAAGCGCGAGCTGGTCGACGCCCCGGAGAGTGAGCAGCTCACCCCGGTAGCCGCCTGAGCACACCGTTTCCGGGGGGAGGGCTTCGGCCCTCCCCCCGCCGCGTTGAAGGATGACCCTATGAGTGCCCTGTTCACCCCGCTCACCCTGCGCGGCGTCACCCTGCCCAACCGGGTGGCGCTCGCCCCAATGTGCCAGTACAGCGCCGGGCCGGACGGCCTGCCCACCGACTGGCACCGCGTCCACCTCGGCTCCCGCGCGGTCGGCGGCGCCGGACTGATCCTCACCGAGGCGACCGCCGTGGTCCCCGAGGGGCGGATCAGCCCGCAGGACACCGGGCTCTGGTCCGAGGCGCACGTCGAGGCGTGGCGGCCCATCACCGCGTTCATCAGCGCCCAGGGTTCGGTGCCCGCCGTGCAGCTCGCGCACGCCGGGTTCAAGGCGTCCACCTACCGGCCGTGGGCCGAGCACAAGGGCGGCGTGCCGGACGCCGAGGGCGGCTGGACCCCGGTCAGCCCCGGCGCCGAGCCGTTCCTGCCGGACTACCGCACCCCCACGGCGCTCGACGAGGCCGGCATCGCCGGGGTGGTCGAGGCGTTCGCCACCGCCGCCCGCCGGGCCCTCGACGCCGGTTTCGCCGCCGTGGAGGTCCACGCCGCGCACGGCTACCTGCTGCACGAGTTCCTCTCCCCGCTCACCAACCACCGCACCGACGGCTACGGTGGCGACCGCGCCGGCCGGATGCGCCTGACCCTGGAGGTGGCCCGGGCGGTCCGCGCGGCGGTCGGCGAGGCCGTGCCGGTGCTCACCCGGATCTCCGCCACCGACTGGGTGGACGGCGGCTGGACCGTCGAGGACAGCGTGGTGCTCGCGGGCGAGCTGGCCGCCGCCGGCGTGGACCTGGTGGACGCCTCCTCCGGCGGCGCCGCCACCCGGGCGAGCATCCCGATCGGCCCCGGCTACCAGGTGCCCCTCGCCGCCCGGATCCGCCGCGACGCGGGCGTGCCGACCGGCGCCGTCGGCCTGATCGTCGAGCCCGAGCAGGCCGAGCAGATCGTCGCCGCCGGGGAGGCCGACCTGGTCCTCCTGGGCCGCGAACTCCTCCGCGACCCGTACTGGCCCCACCGCGCGGCCGCGAAGCTGACCCAGACCCCCACCTGGCCGAACCAGTACACCCGCGCCTTCTGACGCGAGCGCCGAGATCTTGGCGACTTTCCGTTCCCCACGAACGGAAGGTCGCCAAGATCCGCGCTGCGGGGGCGAGGTCGTGCCGGCCCCGCGTTCAGCCTGCCAGGTGGCCCCAGCGGGATTCCAGGTCCTGCCACGGCCCCTGGGCCGCCACCGTGCCGTCGACCAGCACCACCACGTGGTCCGCGCGCACCAGCGCCGCCCGCTTCGCGGTCGAGCCGACCACGGTCACCCCGTGCTCGCGCAGCGCCGCCCAGAGGGCCAGCTCCGTCGTCACGTCCAGCGCGGACGAGACGTCGTCGGCGACCAGCAGTTCGGTACGCGGCGCGAGCGCCCGGGCCAGCGCCAGCCGCTGGAGCTGCCCGCCGGAGAGCCGGGTGCCCTTGTGCCCGATGAGCAGCCCGAGCCCCCCGCCGGCGACCGCCAGGTCATGGTCCAGCTGGGCGGTCGACACCGCGCCGGCCGCGTCCACCTGGTGCCCGAGCGCGATGTTGTCGGCCACCGTGCCGGAGAGCACCCGGGGCAACTGCCCCACGTAGCCGACCTGGTTGGGGCGGAGGAACAGCTCCGGCTCGGTGACCGGCTCGCCGTTCCAGCTCAGCGTGCCGGTGTGGTGCACGATCCCGGCGAGGGCCCGCAGCAGCGAGGACTTTCCCGCGCCGACCGGCCCGACCACCAGCACCAACTGCCCACGGTCGACGGTCAGGTCGACGTCGCGGACGGCGAGGGTGCCGTCGGAGTGCAGCGCGCCGAAGCTGGTCAGCTCCAGCCGGCGCAGCGGGTGCCGGGGCGGCGGTTCCGGCGCCGGGGCGGTGCCGGCGGCCAGGTCCAGCCCCGGCACGGTCGCCGAGTAGGTGGCCACCCCGCTCATCGACACGGTGCGCCTGGTCCACACGCGGGCCGACGGGTAGTGCGAGACCAGCGACGCGGTGGTCCAGGCGAACCAGCGGGCGGCGCCGAGGGTGGAGACCGCGACCAGGGTCGCCCCGGCGGAGAGCCCGCCGGCCAGGTAGAGCGCCCACGCCCCGATCGGCAGCAGGCCGCTGGCGATCGACGGGGTGGAGCGGGCCCACACCTGCATGGCGATCTCCCGCCGCTGCCGGTCGCTGCGCACGGTGTCCAGCTTCGCGAGGTGGTGCAGCACCGGGCGGGTGGCGCCGGCGAGCTTCACCGTGCGGGCCGCGGAGAGCGAGGAGACCAGGGCGGTGGCGAAGGCGGCGCGGGCCTTGACCGTGCCGCCGGCCGTGCGTTCCAGCCGCGGCCCGAACAGGGTCGCCGCCAGCCCGGAGACCACCATGGTCCCGACGAAGAACAGCGCCGGTACGACGCTGCCGGTCACCAGGGTCATGGTGATCACGATGGCCAGCGAGATGAACTGGTCCATCAGGTTGTCGGCGAGCTGCACCACCCGGTCGGTGTCGCCGCCCTGGGCCACCACCTCGGCGGGGGTGTGCCCGCTGACCCGGCGCGCCCCGGTCTGCCCGTGCACGAGCCGTGCGCTGATCCGCAGCAGCTGCCGGATCCACCACTGCGGGAACCAGAGGTTCGTCAGGTACGGCAGCGGCAGCACCAGCAGCAGCGCGGCGACGATGCCCAGCGCCGGCAGCCACGGGTCGCCCCCGCCGACCACCTCGGCCCAGAGCCACGGCAGCACCGAGCCGTCCAGCCCGAGCAGGGTCATCACGATGAACAGGCTGACGGAGACCAGCCCGTACCGCGGGTCGTTGGTGCCGAGCCGCAGGATCTCCCGCAGGGTCCGCGCGGGCGGTGGGGCGGGCAGCGGTGGTGGCTCGGCGCGCGGCACCGCGACCGGGCGCGGCGCGGTGGCCGGGACCGTCGTCTCCGCCGGCTCGTCGGGCCACCCGTCGGGGCCGTCCAGCAGTTCCACCCCGCCCCGGCGGGCGCCCGCGCCCGCATAGGCGCTGGCGTGGCTGGTGGCCAGCAGCTCGGCGAAGCGGGCCGACTCGCGCATCGGGCCGGCCTCCAGCACCGCGCCGTCGGCCATCACCACGACCTCGTCGCAGCGGCGCACCGAGGAGAGCCGGTGCGCGATGACGATGCCGATCCGGTCGGTGAGCAGCCGCTCGGTGGCCTGGCGTACCCGGTTCTCGGTGACCGGGTCGAGCCGCGCGGTGGCCTCGTCGAGGATCACCACGTGCGGGTCGCGGACCAGGATGCGGGCGAACGCGACGAGCTGCTCCTGCCCGGCGGAGAGCACGTGCCCGCCTTCGCCGAGCCGGGTGTGCACCCCGTCGGGGAGTTCGGCGATCCAGCCGGTCAGCCCGAGTTCCGCGAGCGCCCGGGTGGCGTCGTCGAGCAGGTCCGGGTCGAAGAGCGCGACGTTCTCGGCGAGGGTGCCGGCCAGGATCTCGGTGCGCTGCGGCACCACGGCGATCCACCGGCGCAGCGCCTCGATGTCCAGGTCGACCACGTCGGTGTCGCCCAGGAAGACGGTGCCGGCCGGCACGTCCACGGCCCGGGTGAGCACCTTGGCCAGCGTCGACTTGCCGGATCCGGTCCGGCCCACCAGGGCGTAGGACCGGCCGCGGGCGAAGGTGAGCGTCACGTCGCGCAGCGCCGGGCCGCGGTCCTCGCCCGTGGCGGGGTAGCGGAAGGTGAGCCCGCGCACGGTCAGGTCCCCGTCGACGGGGGCGGCGCCGCCGGTCGGCTCCTGCCGGGAGTCGGCGAGCAGTTGCACTCGCGCCCATGCGCCGAGCGCCTGTTGCAGGTGCGGCACCCAGCGGGCGATGTGCTCGACCGTCGCGCCGAAGGCCAGGGCCAGCAGCCAGATCGCGGTGAGCCGGGCGGCGTCCACCCGGCCGGTGGCCAGCGCCCACGCCCCGGCCAGGACCACGGCGGCGATGCCGACCCGGACGCCGCCGGCGGCCAGCGCGGTGACCCGGGCGGACAGCCGGAAGACCCGGCCGCCCCGGGCGATCACCTCGGCGGCCCGCCGGGCGTAGAGGCGCAGCACGTACGGCCGGGCCAGGCTGGTGCGCACGTCGTCCTGGCCGTGCACCGCCTCCTCCATGACGGCGGCCAGGTCGGACCAGGCCTCCTCCTCGACCATCCGGGCCGGCGCGATCCGGGCGGTGGGGCGGCGCAGCGCCACGCCGAGCAGGGCGGTCAGCAGGATCATGCCGACGCCGGCCGGCCACCAGACGATCAGGGCGCTGACCGTGGCGAGCAGGCAGACGGCGACGCCCTGCACGAGCCGTACGCCGGTGTTCCGCATCTCGGCGGCGACCTGGTAGACGTCGTTGTCGATCCGGTCGAGCAGCTCGCCGACCGGGGTGGTCTCCAGGGTGGGCAGGTCCTGCCCGAGCGCGACCCGGCAGAGGCGGCGGCGGACGTCGGCGGACCAGTCGGCGGTGAGGCCGGCCATCAGCAGGCCGATGAGCAGGTCGGTGACGACGGCGGCGACCAGCGCCACGGCCAGCACGGTGAACCAGCCGGGCGAGCGGTGCACCAGCACCGGCCCGGCCAGCGCCGAGGCGGCGGCCTGGCCGCCGGCGCCGAGCAGGATGAGCAGCAGGACGACCGTCATCCGGCGTGGCGCGGTGGCCCACAGGTCGCGGAGCAGGCGCATGGACGGTCCTCCGGACTCGGGTCGGTGGGGGCGGTGCCCCCAGCCTCACCCGGCCGGCCTGGCCGTTCAAACGATTTACGGGCGCGGTGTCACGTCTGGGCGACCCGGCGGACGATGCCGAGCAGCGCCTCCTGCACGTCCTCGATGGGCCGCTCGGGCTGGAAGACCAGCCAGTCCACGGCCACCACCAGCCCGACGCCGAACAGCGCCGAGCTGGCCGTGCGCACGTCCAGGTCGGCGGGGAGATCGCCGCTGGCCACGCCGGCGCGCACGGTCTCCGCGATCACCTCGATGGCCTCGCCGCGCAGCAGCCGCAGGGTCTGCTGCCACTCCCGGTTGGTCCGCCACATCTCGGAGAGCAGGAGCTGGGCGAAGGCCCGATAGCGGCGGATGTAGTCCAGCTCGGCGCGGACCAGCGCGGCGAGCGCCTCGCGCGGCGGCAGCCCGGCGACGGCGGCCCGGAACTCGGCGGTGAGCAGGCCGATGCCGTGGCGCAGCAACTCCTCGAAGAGGACGGTCTTGGACTCGAAGTTGTAGTAGACGGTCCCCTTCGCCACCCCGGCCCGAGTCGCGATGTCGTCGACCGTGGTGGCCGAGAAGCCCTGCTCGGCGATGAGTTCCACCGCCGCCACGAAGAGTCGTTGGCGGGTGTCCTCCCGCCGGCGGGTCCGTCCGTCCGTCACCCGCCCATCCTCACATGGTCAGCTCGGGGTGCAGTTTGGCCGGGGTGAGCCGGCGGGACCGGCGGGCCGCGCCGACGGTGAGCGCCAGGGCGCCCGCACCGAACGCGAGCAGCACCAGCGCCCCGGTGACCACCGGCCCGGCCGGCCCGCCGTTGATCGTGTGCCGCAGGCCGCCCACCACGTACGTCATGGGGAGCCACGGGTGGATGACCTGGAAGAAGCCGGGCGAGGTCTGCACCGGGTAGGTGCCGCCGGAGGAGGTGAGCTGGAGCATGAGCAGGGCCAGCGCGGCGAGCCGGCCGGCCGGGCCGAGCGCGACGCCGAGCAGTTGCATGATCGCGGTGAACGCCAGCGAGGTGAGCGCGAGCAGCCCGAAGGTCGCCGCCCCGTGCCGCGGGTCGAGGCCCAGCGCCAGGGTGACCACCGTGTAGAGCACCGCGACCTGGGCCAGCCCGATCGCCGCGGCGGGCAGCCAGCCGGCGAGCACGACCCGCCAGCCGGGCGCGCCGGACATCACGTGCCGCCGGTTCACCGGCCGCAGCAGCATGTACGTGATCATCGCGCCGACCCAGAGCGCCAGCGCCAGGAAGTACGGGGCGAAGCCCACCCCGTACGAACCGGCCGGGTTGTGCGAGTGGCGGATCAGCCCCACCGGGTCGCCGAGGATGTCGGCGCGGCTGCCCGCGTCGTCGTACCCGGGCAGCTTCTTCTCCCCGGCGGCGAGCCCGTCGGCGAGGTCGCCGGCGCCGCCCTCCAGCTTGGTCAGCCCGTCGGCGAGCCGGTTGCTGCCGGTGCTGAGCTGGGCGAGACCGCCGTCGAGCTGCCGGGCGCCGGTGGCGAGCCGGTAGAGCCCGCCGCGGAGCTGGTCGGCGCCGTCGGCGGCGTCGCCGAGCCCGTCGCGCAGCTGGGCGCTGCCCTGGGCCAGGGTGGTGAGCCCGCCGGCGAGCTGGTCCACCTTGGCGCGGGCCGAGGCCACGTCGTCCGCCAGGTGCGGCGCGGCGGCGGCCACCTCCCGGGCGGTCTGCGCGACCTCCGTCATCTGCTTCCGCAGCGCGGCGAGGTCGGTCCTGTCGAGCGCGGCGACCATGGCCCGGGCGGCCTTGACCGCCTGGTCGGCGGCGTTGCGCGCGGCGACCAGGTTCGGGTCCTCGGCCAGTTCCGGGTGCTCCTTCACCAGCGCGTCGAGCCGGTCGCGCACCTTCTCCGCCTGGCCGACCACCTCGTCGGCCCTGGCCGGCAGCGCGTCGAGGCCGTCGGCGAGCGCCTGCGCGCCCTCGGCGACCAGGGTGGCGGCCCGCTGGATGTCGCCGGCGTTCCTACGGAGCAGCGGCTCATATCTGTCCGCGGCGGCGTCGACCTGTTTCGCGGCGGCCCGGGTCTCGGTGGCCGCGCGGTTCGCGCCGTCGGCGATCTGCGCCGCCCCGGTGTAGAGCTGGTCCAGGCCGGTGGCGAGCTTGGCCGCGCCCTGCGCGGAGGTGTTCAGCCCGCCGGCGAGCTGCCCGGCGCCGTCCTCGGCGGTGCCCAGCCCGTCGACGATCCGGCCGGCGCCCTGCTGCGAGGTGTCGAGCCCGTCGTGGATCTTCCCGGCGCCGTCGGCGGCCCGGCCGGTCTCGGCCTTGGCGTCGGTGAAGCCGATGAGCATCTTGTCGAAGTACGACGCGGCGGTGCCCTCGGCGGCGGCGGCCCGGATCTCGCTGAACGCGGAGCGCGCGAGCAGCCCGGAGAGGTAGTTGGTGGCGTCGTCGTTGACCACCTTCAGCTCGCCGCGGCGGGCCGGCCGGTCCGGCTCGGGGCTGGCCGCCAGGGTGCTGGAGAAGTCCGCCGGGATGGAGAAGACCAGGTGGTAGCGGCCGTCGCGGAGCCCCTCGGTGGCGTCGGCCTGGTCGGTCACCGTCCAGCCGAAGACCTTCCGGTCGAGCAGCTCGTCGGTGAGGTCGCGGCCGGCGTGCACCTCGCTGCCGTCGCTCGCCTTCGCGGGCCGGTCGGCGTTGACCAGCGCGACCGGGATCCGGTCGAGGTTCCCGTACGGGTCCCAGAAGGCGTAGAGGTAGAGGGCCCCGTAGAGCAGCGGGATGACGGTGAGGACGGCGAGCGCGGCGCGCGGCAGCCGGCCCCGGGTCATCCGGCGCAGCTCGAACAACGCGAGTCGTACGACACTCATGCGGTCACCTCGGGGGTCAGGGCCGGGCTGGGCAGGGTCGGGTCGCCGATCCGGTGGACGACCGCGGTCACGCCGGGCTCGACGGCGCGGGCGCTGGCGACCACGGCGTACCCCTGGTCGGCGAGGCGGGCCAGCGCGGCCCAGATCCACGCCCGCTCGGGCGCGTCGGCGCCGGCGTCCACGTCGTCGGCCACGATCAGGCTCGGGCCGCTCAGGCTGGCCAGCACCAGCCCGAGCACCTGCCGCTCCAGGGGGGTGAGGTCGCGGCCGTACCGGTCGGGGTCGAGCGGGGCGTCGGTGAGGCCGGCGCCGGCGATCGCGGCGGCGAGGGCGTCGCGGCGGTAGGCCCGCCGGGCGCGGACGGCGGCGACCGGGACGAGCTGCCGGCGGCGGCGCGGCACCGGCCCGAGCAGCAGCAGCCGTTCCTGGATGTGCTCGGCGACGGTCAGCGTCGGGTCGGGCTCGTGCACCCCGGCGACCTGCCCGAGCGCGGCCGGGCCCCGGCGCCGCAGCTCGCCGTGGGTGTGCGGGAAGCGCCCGGCCAGGGCGAGCAGCAGCGAGGTACGCCCGCTGCCCCGCGGGCCGGTGACGGCGTGCAGCTCGCCGGCCTCGGCTGTGAGGTCGACCTCGCGGTAGACCCAGCCGCGGCGGGTGCGCAGCCCCAGCCCGCTGGCTTCCACGATCTTCATCGCACCGTTCCCGACATCTAGACTGACTGGTCAGTACAAAAACATGCTCAGCATAGCGCCGACTGTCCGGTTCGGCGCAAGGTGGAGCGGCGTGATCCGGGCCATGGCCCGGGTGGTCCGCTAGAACAGCACGGTGGCGAGCGTGCCGACCGGGCGGAAGCCGCAGCGCTCGTAGACCCGGCGGGCGGGCAGGTTGAAGTCGTTGACGTAGAGGCTCACCGAGGGGGCGACGCGCTCCAGCGCGTCCCGCACCACGGCCGCCATGGCCGCGGTCGCGATGCCCCGGCCCCGCCACTCCGGCGCGACCCACACCCCCTGCACCTGCGCGGTGCGCCGGGTGACCACGGCCAACTCGGCCTTGAAGACCACCGTGCCGTCCACGAACCGGGCGTAGGCCCGGCCCGCGCGGACCAGGTCGCTCACCCGCCGCCGGTAGCCGCGCCCGCCGTCCTCGGCGAGCGGCGACACCCCGACCTCCTCGGTGTACATGGCCACCGCCGCCGGGAAGAGCCGGTCGACCTCACCGCCGCGCACCGGGCGCACCTCCGGGTCGGGCGCCACGGCGGGCAGCGCGTCCGTGGCCAGCAGGGGCTGGTTGGGGCGTACGTCCCGGGCCGGCCCCCAGTGGGCGGAGAGGCGGTCCCACAGCCCGAGCACGGCGTCGGCCCGGCCCACGATCGAGGAGCAGAGCCGCTCCTCGGTGCTCAACTGGTCGGCGAAGGCAGCCACCGCCGACTCCGAGGCGAGCACCGGGGTGAGGTTGCCGCCGAGCCAGCAGATGGACTCCAGGTTGCGGCGCGGACCGTAGCCCAGGATGCGCCCCTCGGCCCGCCACCAGGCCAGCCCGCGCGCCGCCACCCGCTCGGCGACCTGGGCGCCCGCGTACGGGTCGAGGTCGAGCAACCGCTCGACGGCACGGCGCTCCGACTCCCCGAGTTGGCGTACCGGCACCGTGAGCACGAATACCAGCCTGCCAGATGCACCCGGGCCCGCGCGGGTCGACCTGAGGACGCCGGACGATCGGCGGTGAGTGGCGGCTCAGCCGACCGGAACGGCGGCCGGCTCCGGCACGGCGGGCCGGGTCCGGGCGGCCCAGCGCACCACCGGCGGCACCAGCGCGCCGAGCACCAGGAACAGCCCGCCGAGCAGCAGCCACCCCGGTACGCCCCAGCCGACCGCCAGGGTGGTCACCACCACCGGGGCGACCATCGAGCCGAGCTGCATGCCCATCCCGTAGGCGCCCTGGTACTGGCCCTGCGCGTGGGCGGGGGCGAGCCCGAAGGAGATGCCCCAGCCGGCCGCCGCGTGCCACAGCTCCCCCACCACGTGCACCAGCGCGCCGCCCAGCAGCAGCGGCACCGCCACCCCGACCGGCACGCCCCCGCCGGCCGCGAAGAGCGCGCAGGCGACCGCGATCACCGCGCCGGCCCGGCGGGCCGCCCGACCGGCCCCGGCGAGGTCCTCGGTGCCCCGCGAGGCGCGGACCTGGAAGAGCACCACCACCACGGTGTTGACCAGCAGGCAGGCGGAGATCAGCCAGCGCGGCGCGGTGGTGTGCCCGGCGATCCAGAGCGGCAGGGCGATGTTGATCAGGCTGAAGTGCATCGACATGAGCCCGTCGAGCACCGTGAAGGCGAGGAACGGCCGGTCCCGCAGGGCGATCAGCCGCGGCCCGTGGGTCGGCGCCGGCACCGGCGGCACGGGTGGCAGCCGGAGCAGCACGGCGGCGGCCACCAGGTAGGTCGCGCAGTCGAGCAGGATCAGTGACACGTACGCGGTCCGGGTGTCGGCGGCCAGGCCGAAGCCGGCCAGCACGGTGCCGACCGAGATCCCGACGTTGGTGACCGCGCGCAGGTAGGCCCGGGTGCGTACCCGCTGGTCCGGTGGCACCGCGCCGGCGATCAGCGCGCCCCGGGCGCCCCGGGTCGCCGAGTCGGCGACCGCCATGAGCACCCCGACCACCAGGAACCCCGCGAAGGAGCGGACGGCCACCAGAGCGGCCGTGAACCCGGCGGAGGCGAGCAGCGCCGTGATCTGGAGACCGCGCGGGCCGAGCCGGTCGGCCAGGTAGCCCATCGGCGTGCTGGTCACGAGGCTCACGAGCGCCGTGAGGGTGAGGCCGATGCCGACCTGGCCCACGGTCAGCCCGACCGAGCGGGTGAGGAAGAGCGCGCTGACGGTGAGCCAGGTGCCCCGACCGACGGTGTTGATCAGGCTGGACAGGGCGAGGGTCCGGGACGGACCCGGTTCGGGAAGCAGGCGCACACCGGAGACCATAGCAAGACGTACGTACGGTTTGTGGACCCGTCCCAGATTTTGGCTTGTCGACGATGCATTGCCGATATATCGTCGATGCATCAGTGATAGGACGACGGAAGGAGAGCCCGATGGGTTTCCACCGACGGATGCACGCCGTGCACGACGAGATGCGGATGCGGGGCTTCGGCTTCCCGCCCGTACCCCCGGGACCGCCGCCGTTCCCGCCCGGGCCGCACGGCCACGGGCACGGCCGGGGCGGACGGGGCCGCGGGCGCGGGCGCCGGCCCAACGTGCGCGGCGCCGTGCTGGCCCTGCTCACCGAGCGGCCGATGCACGGCTACGAGATGATCCAGGAGATCGACTCCCGGACCGGCGGGGCCTGGCGGCCCAGCCCCGGCTCGATCTACCCGACCCTGCAACTGCTGGAGGACGAGGGCGTCATCGCGGCTGCCGCCGACTCCGACGGCGGGCGGAAGCGGTTCGCCCTCACCGAGCAGGGGCAGGCCGAGGCCGCCGAGGCGGCGCAGACCCCGCCCTGGGGCGAGTTCGCCGAGCAGACCGTGAACAGCTGGCACGACATCCGCGACGCCGGCGCGCAGGCCATGAACGCCCTGCGGCAGGTGATGATGACCGGCACCGACGACCAGCGGGCGCGCGCCGCCCAGGTGCTCGACGAGACCCGGCGCAAGCTGTACGCGATCCTCGCCGAATCCGAGTGAGCCGCCGCACACGGTTCGCCGGCCGGGGTGGTCACCGGACCGCCACCCCGGCCGGCGCCGCCGTCAGCCGCGCCGGCGGGCCGTGACCAGCAGGTACTCCCACCGCATCACCCCGGCCTCGGTGTGCCGCCGGGCCAGGTCCGCGAGGTCGCCGTCGAGCGCCGCGACCCGCTCGGGATCCGCGGCGTTCGCCCGGTACACCGCGATCGTCGGCCCGTAGTGCGCCTTGAAGTAGTCGCGGAAGTCCTCGGGAGCGGCGAACCGGTCCACGGTGACCACCGCACGGTGCAGCACGAGATCGGTCACCCGGTCACCGAGCAGGGCCCGGACGTGCTCCTCGTCGCCCCAGAGCGGCGGCGGCTGCGCGCCGGGCGGCGGCGGGGGCGCGTACGGCTTCATGGTGGCGAACAACTGCCCGATGAAGCCCTCGGGAGTCCAGTTGACCAGGCCGATCGTGCCGCCCGGCCGGCAGACCCGGACCAGTTCGTCGGCGGCCGCCCGGTGCCGGGGCGCGAACATCACTCCCACACAGGACAGCACCCGGTCGAACTCCCCGTCGGCGTACGGGAGCGCCTCGGCGTCGGCCTCCTGCCACTCCAGTCGCGCGCCACGCTCCGCGGCCAGCGCCCGCCCGATCTCCAGCAGCTCGGGGGTCAGGTCGCTGGCCACCACCTCGGCCCCGGCCAGCGCCGCCGGAAGGGCCGCGTTGCCCGTGCCGGCGGCCACATCCAGCACCCGGTCCCCCGGCCCCACCCCGGCCGCCTCGACCAGGGCCACCCCCAGCTCCGGGATGACCTCCGCGGCGACCGTGGCGTAGCTGCCGAGGGCCCACATCCGCCGGTGCCCGGCCTTCACGGCCCGGTCCTGCTCCATCTCGTCGATCATTTTCCGCTCCTCGTCTCGTCCTGAGGGGGACGGTAGGCAGCGGAGGAGCGGCCACCCAGTACGAGATGTGTACCGCTCCCGACAGGTTCCTGGTCCCGCGGTCGGCCCCGGCGTAGCGTCCCGGCCATGGGGGCCTCCTACCACCAGTTCTGCCCCGTCGCGAAGGCCATGGAGCTGCTCGACGAGCGCTGGACGCTGCTCGTCGTCCGGGAACTGGTGAGCGGGTCGGAGCGCTTCAACGACCTGCGCCGGGGCCTGCCGCGGATGTCGCCCACCCTGCTGTCCCGGCGGCTGCACCAGCTCGTCCGCGCCGGAGTGGTCGAGCGGCACGTCGACGGCGCCGACGTGCGCTACGTCCCGACCCAGGCCGGGCGCGAGCTGCGGCCGGTGCTCGAGGCGCTCGGCGCGTGGGGGGTGCGCTGGATCGGTGAGCTGGGCGACGCCGACCTGGACCCGAAGCTCCTGCTGTGGGACATGCACCGGCACGTCGACCACGACGCCGTCCCGGCGGGGCGTACCGTCGTGCACTTCCGCTTCCGGGACGTGCCCGCGACGCTGCGCGACTGGTGGCTGGTCATCGCCACCGGGGAGGCCGACGTCTGCGACGTGGACCCCGGGCACGAGGTGGCCGTGCGGGTGGACGCGAGCCTGCGCGCCCTGGTCCAGGTGTGGCTGGGCGACCTGGACTGGCCGGCGGCCCTGCGCGGCGGCGCCGTGGAGGTGGTCGGGCCGGAGGCGCTCCGCCGCGCCCTGCCCCGGTGGTTCACCCTCTCCGAGTTCGCCGCCGTGCCCCGGCCGGTCGCACGGGCCTGAAACGGCGCGTGCGACCGCCCCCGGACGGGGACGGCCGCACGTCGCCGGTGGATCGGCGGGTCAGTGCACGGTGACCGTGGCGCCGCCCGGTACCAGGCCGCGCAGCTCCTCGGGGATCTCGGCGCCCATCTCGTCGGCGATTCGCAGCGCCTCCTCGATCAGGGTCTCCACGATCTGGCCCTCGGGCACGGTCTTGACCACCTGGCCCTTGACGAAGATCTGGCCCTTGCCGTTGCCGGAGGCGACACCGAGGTCGGCCTCGCGGGCCTCACCCGGGCCGTTCACCACGCAGCCCATGACGGCCACGCGCAGCGGCACCGGCAGCCCCTCCAGGCCGGCGGTGACCTCCTCGGCCAGCTTGTAGACGTCGACCTGGGCGCGGCCGCAGGACGGGCAGGAGACGATCTCCAGGCCCCGCTCGCGCAGGCCCAGCGACTCCAGGATCTGGTTGCCGACCTTGATCTCCTCGACCGGCGGGGCGGAGAGCGAGACCCGGATCGTGTCGCCGATCCCCTCGGCCAGCAGCGCGCCGAACGCCACCGCCGACTTGATGGTGCCCTGGAACGCCGGGCCGGCCTCGGTCACACCCAGGTGCAGCGGGTAGTCGCACTGCTCGGCGAGCTGCCGGTACGCCCGGATCATCACCACCGGGTCGTTGTGCTTGACCGAGATCTTGATGTCCCGGAAGCCGTGCTCCTCGAACAGCGAGCACTCCCAGAGCGCCGACTCGACCAGCGCCTCGGCGGTGGCCTTGCCGTACTTGGCCAGGAGGCGCTTGTCCAGCGAGCCGGCGTTCACGCCGATGCGGATCGGCACACCCGCGTCGCCGGCCGCCCGCGCGATCTCCTTGACCTTGTCGTCGAACTGCCGGATGTTGCCCGGGTTCACCCGGACCGCGGCGCAGCCGGCGTCGATCGCCGCGAAGACGTACTTCGGCTGGAAGTGGATGTCGGCGATCACCGGGATCTGCGACTTCCGGGCGATCGCGGGCAGCGCCTCGACGTCGTCCTGGGAGGGCACCGCCACCCGGACGATCTGGCAGCCGGACGCGGTCAGCTCGGCGATCTGCTGGAGGGTGGCGTTCACGTCGGCGGTCAGGGTGGTGGTCATGGACTGCACCGAGACCGGCGCGCCCCCACCGACCGGCACCGAACCGACCATGATCTGGCGGCTGGCCCGGCGCGGGGCGAGCGGCGGCGGCGGTACGGGCGGCATACCGAGACTGACAGCGGTCACTTCAGGCACTCACCTTGAGAAGAGCGTGATCGGGTTGACGACGTCCGCGGTGACGGTCAGCAGCGTGAACGCGCCACCGATGAGGATCACCGCGTACGTGAGGGGCATGAGTTTGAGGTAGTCGACGCGGCCCGGGTCGGCCCGGCCGATCCGCGCGTAGAGCCAGGAGCGGGCCCGCTCGAACCAGGCGATGGCGATGTGGCCGCCGTCCAGCGGCAGCAGCGGCAGCAGGTTGAACACGCCGATGAAGAAGTTCAGCGAGACGAAGAGCATGAAGAACACCAGCCAGGCGTTGTTCTCCACGGCCTCGCCGCCGAGCCGGCTGGCGCCGACCACGCTGATCGGGGTGTCCACGTCCCGCTCGCCGCCGGTGACCGCGGTCCACAGGGCGGGGACCTTCTGCGGGATCCGCTGCATGGCGTGCAGGGTCTGCACCGCCATGTTGCCGGTGAAGTCGGCGGTCGCGCCGAACGCGGCGACCGGACCGTACTCGACGCGGGTGGGGGTGGTCGGCCGGAGCGCGACGCCGAGGGCGGACACCGCCGACGTGGCGCCCTTCGGGTCGCCCAGCGGCGGGCGCTGCACGGCGGCCAGGTCGACCGTGGCGGTGGCCGGCTTGCCGTCGCGGACGTACGCGACGGCGGCCGCGCCGGGCTTCGTGGCCCGGACCACGTCCAGCATGTCGCCCCAGGTGGAGACCGGCCGGCCGTTCACAGCCGTGATGCGGTCGCCGTCCTGGAGCTGGGCCTTCTCGGCCGGGCTGGCCGGGTCACCGGTCTGGCAGGCGCGGGCGGCGTTCTCCACCACCACGCACGGGGCCAGGGCGATCACGGCCGGCTCGGCCTTGAAGCCCTCTTCGGTGTTGGGGAACTCCGGGTTGGGCAGGCCGGCGGAGACCGCGAGGATCCAGAGGGTGACGAGGGCCAGGGCGAAATGGGTGATGGAGCCGGCGGACATCACGATCGTCCGCTTCCACACCGGGTAGCGCCACATGGCGCGCTTCTCGTCCCCCGGCTCGACGTCGTCGTCCTGCGGGGTCATCCCGACGATCTTGCAGAAGCCGCCGAGCGGGATGCCCTTGACGCCGTACTCGGTCTCGCCCCGCTTGAACGACCAGAGCGTCGGCCCGAAGCCGACGAAGTAGCGGGTGACCTTCATCCCGAACGCCTTGGCGGTGAGCATGTGCCCCGCCTCGTGCAGGCTCACCGAGATGAGGATCGCCAGGGCGAACAGCGCCACCCCGAGCAGGTAACTCATCAGGCTCCTTCCAGCGACCCGGCGATGATCGCCTGGGCGTGCCCCCGTGCCCACGACTCGGCGGCGAGCACGTCCTCGACGGTACCTGGTTCGTCGAAGTCCGGAGCGTCCTCCAACACCCGTTCGAGGGTGTCGACGATGCCGAGGAAGGGCAGCCGGCCGGCCACGAAGGCCGCCACGCACTCCTCGTTCGCCGCGTTGTAGATCGCCGGCCGGCAGCGCCCCGCCGTGCCGGCCGCCTTGGCGAGCGCGACCGCCGGGAACGCGGCGTCGTCGAGCGGGAAGAACTCCCAGCTGTGGGCCTTCGTCCAGTCGACCGCGGCGGCGGCGCCGGGCACCCGGTCCGGCCAGCCGAGGCCGAGCGCGATGGGCAGCCGCATGTCCGGCGGGCTGGCCTGGGCCAGGGTGGAGCCGTCGGTGAACTCGACCATCGAGTGGATCACCGACTGCGGGTGGACCATCACCTCGATGTCGGCGTAGGGCACGTCGAACAGCTCATGCGCCTCGATCACCTCCAGGGCCTTGTTGACCATGGTGGCGGAGTTGATCGTCACCACCGGCCCCATGTTCCAGGTCGGGTGTGCCAGCGCCTGCTCCGGTGTGACCTCGGTCAGCTCGTCGCGCCGGCGGCCCCGGAACGGCCCGCCGCTGGCGGTCACCACGAGCCGGCACACCTCGCCGCGGGTGCCGCCGCGCAGGCACTGCGCCAGCGCCGAGTGCTCCGAGTCGACCGGGACGATCTGCCCCGGCCGCGCCACCGCGGCCTTGACCAGCGGGCCGCCGGCCACCAGCGACTCCTTGTTGGCCAGCGCGAGGGTACGCCCGGCGCGCAGCGCGGCCAGGGTCGGCGCGAGCCCGAGCGAGCCGACCACCCCGTTGAGCACCACGTCGCAGGGCCACCCGGCCAGCTCGGTCATCGCGTCCGGCCCGGCCACGATCTTGGGCAGCTTGAAGTCGCCGGTGGCCCAGCCGCGCCGGCTCGCCTCGGCGTAGAACGCGAGCTGGAGATCCTGGGCGGCGGACGCCCGGGCCACCCCGACCGCGTCCACGCCCAACTCCAGGGCCTGCGCGGCGAGCAGCTCCACGTTGCCGCCGCCGGCCCCGAGGGCCACCACCCGGAACCGGTCCGGGTTGCGCCGGACGATGTCGATGGCCTGGGTGCCGATCGAACCGGTCGAGCCGAGCAGGACGAGGGCACGGGGAGACGTCACCCGCCCATTCTCCCCCAGCCCTCCTGAGCGCCCGCTGGGAGCCTCACTCCCCCGCGCCCGGCCCCTCCTCGTCCAGCAGATCCGCCGGGTCGACGCTGAACTCGAACGGCTGCCGCATCACGAAGGTGGCCGGCCGCGGACCGGCCACCGCCGGAGGTCCGCAGCACCCGAACGGCAACGCGAGGTGTCGTCGGCGCAGTGAATCTTGGCGCGCTCGGTCGAGGTGATCACACGCCGGATCGTCATGCGTGCCGGGGCGTCCCACGGGGAACGAGGTGGCGATGGGTGCGGGATGGCAGCGGGCGAAGCGGATCACCGGCGTGGCGTTCCGGCCGGTACGCGGGCGGGACCTCTCGCTGCACGCCGCCGCGATCACGTTCTACGGGGCGATCGCCGTGGTGCCCGTGGCGCTGCTGGCGATCTGGCTGACCGGGCTGCTGGCCGGGGACGACCGGGTGCGCCGGCTCACCTCGTACGCCATCGACACGCTGCCCACGCACATCGGCGCCGACCGCGCGGTGGCCGCGCTCGTCGAGGCCGGGTTGGGGCTGACCCCGCTGCTGGCGCTGGCGTCGCTGCTGCCGGCGTCGCTCTACGGTGAGGGCCTGCGCCGGGCGTTCGTGTCGGTCGCCACCCCGCCCGGCCAGGCCGGGACCCTGGTCGGCTGGCGGGGGCGGCTGCTGCTGCTCCCGCTGCTCGCCCCGGCCCCGGCGCTGCTGCTGTCGGTGCTGCTGGCGCTGCCGCTCACCACCCACCTGGTGAAGCAGGGCGGCTGGGTGGGTGCGCTGGGTGTGGTGCTCTCCTTCCTGGCCACCTGGCTGGTGCTCACCCCGGTCCTGGTCTGGGTGTTCCGGGTGGTCGGGCCGGCCGCCCCGGACTGGCTCGCCACGCTGGGCCTGGGCTCGTTCACCGCGGCGAACCTGTCCGGGTTTCTGCACGGCTTCGTGCTGTTCTGCTCGCTGCCGCTGGACCTGGGAGCGCCGTTCGGGGGGTTCGACGAGATCGGTGGCGGGGTCGCCGTGCTGCTCTGGCTCTACCTGTTCCACGTGATCGTGCTGGCCGGCTACTCGGCCACCCTGGCGCTCTCCCGCTGGCGGGCGACCCGGGCGGCCGCCCGCGCGTGACCGCGGACCCCCGGTTTCGCGCACGCTCCGCCGACCCCTCCCGGACCGGGTCCCGCGCCGCTAGGCTGCCCGGGCATGAGCGAAGCGAGTGAACTGCCGTCCCGCGCCGACGTCGTCGTGGTCGGCTCCGGGCACAACGGTCTGGTCTCGGCGATCCTGCTGGCCCGCGCCGGCCTGGACGTGCTGGTGCTGGAGGCCGCCGACGTGATCGGCGGGGCCACCCGCACCGAGAACCCGTTCCCCAAGGTGCCCGAGCTGCGACACTCCACCGGGTCGTACCTGCTCGGGCTGATGCCGCCGGAGCTGCTCGCCACCCTCGACGTGACGATCCCGGTGCTGCGCCGCGACCCGCACTACTTCCTGCCCACCCCGGGCGGGCTCGGCTCGCCGTACCTGCTCTTCGGCAGCGACACGGCGAGCACCCGGCGGCAGCTCGCCGAGTTCTTCTCGCCCGCCGACGTGGCCGCCGACGACGCGCTCCAGGCCGAGCTGGCCCAGCTCCGCGAGGACCTGGCGCCGGCCTGGCTGGCCGAGCCGCTGCCGGTGGAGGAGACCGCCGAACGGTACGTCCGGCCCGCCCTCCGGCAGGCCTTCGTCGACCTCGTCCGCGGCTCGGTGGCCGACTACCTGGCGCGCTTCGACTTCCGCTCCGAACTGCTGGTCAGCATGTACGCGGTCACCGACGGCCTCTCCGGGCTCAACGCCGGGCCGGACGACCCGGGCACCGGGCACAACTTCCTGGTGCACAACATGTGCCGGCTGCCCGGCTCGGACGGCACCTGGATGATCGCCCAGGGCGGGATGGGCACCGTCTCCCGGACCTTCGCGGACGCCGCCCGGGCGGCCGGCGCCCGCATCGTCACCGGCGCGCCGGTCACCGCCGTCACCCTCGACGGTGGCGCGGCGGGCGGGGTGGTGCTGGCCGACGGGCGGGAGGTGGCCGCCTCCGTGGTGCTCGGCGCCTGCGACCCGTACCGGTTGATGGAGCTGCTGCCCGACGGCGCGCTCCCGGCCGAGCTGGGCGCGCGGATGGCGGCGGTCCGCCGGCCCGGCACCACGCTCAAGCTCAACCTGGCGCTCACCGGCCTGCCCCGCTTCTCCTGCCTGCCGGCGGACGCGCCGAGCCCGTTCGGGTCCACCATCCACCTGCTCCCCGGCTCGGCCTCACTGGTCGGCGGCGGCGGCGAGGCCCCGATGGCCGCGCTGCGCGGCATGTGGGCGGACGTGCAGGCCGGGCGGCTGCCCGAGGAGCCGACCATCGAGTGGTACCTGCACACCACGGTCGACCCGTCGCTCTCCGACGGCGCCGGGCACCACTCGTCGGCGCTCTTCGTCCAGTCGGTCCCCTACGAGCTGGCCGGCACCACCTGGGACGCCGCGCTGCCCGGCTACGTCGACCGGCTCATCGACATCTGCGAGCGGTACGCGCCGGGCACCCGCGACCTGATCGCCGACGCCGTGCCGCTGCCCCCGCCGGGCATCGAGGCCCACTTCGGCATCACCGGTGGGCACATCCACCACGTCGACAACACCGTCTCGTTCACCGACCGGATGCCCTACGCCACCGGGGTCGACGGCGTCTACGCGGGCAGCGCCGGCTGCCACCCGGCCGGCAGCGTCATCGGCGCGGCCGGGCACAACGCCGCCCAGCGGATCCTCAGCGACCTCGGCCGCTGACCTCGCCGCCGGCCCCGACGGCGCGGGGCAGGTCGCCGGGGCGGCGGACGAGCGAGAGGCCGACAAGCAGCAGCAGGTAGAGGAGCAGGCTGAGGATCGGGTCGACGAAGACGAAGGCGAAGGCGATCGTGTAGAGCAGCGGGCGCACCACCAGCCGCCGCGAGACCGCGCGGGCCAGTTGCGGGTCCAGGTCGGGGTGAAGCAGCCGGTGCCGCCGCGCCCACCACCAGCTCAGGTTGAAGAAGAGCGACTCGCCCAGCACGGTGCCGAGGTAGAGGGCGGCGGTCAGCCGCTGCTCGGTCTCACTGCCGCGCAGGTTGTCCGACAGCAGGTCGGCGGTGAACGGGATCGCGGCCACGAAGAGCAGCACGAGCAGGTTGAACATGAGCAGCACCTGGTCGACCCGGACCACGTACCGCCACATGTTGTGATGGCCGAGCCAGATCTGGCCGGCGATCCCGAAGGTGATCACGTAGGCCAGGTAGGTCGGCCAGGCCTGGACGAGGGCGTCGGGGAGCTCCTGCCCCGGCTCCCGGGCCGGGCCGTTCTGGAGCAGTTCGACGGCCATCACCGTCAGCACGACCGCGAAGACACCGTCGCTGAACGTCTCCACCCGAGAGGCGTCCCGGGTCATCTCCCGGTCACGCCGGTAGCGGTAGTCCCTGTCCCTCGCGTCCGCGTCCGTCACGCCGCCCCCTTCCCGACCTGATGGTCACCCGGCGGGGGCGGCGCGCGGGGGGAAACTCAGCTGACGGCCTCGCCCGCGGGGGCCGGGGTGTCGGCGTCCGCCCGGTGGGCGCGGATCTTGTGCCCGACGCTGGTGAGGCAGCGGCCGCTCGCCATGTCGAACTTCCACCCGTGCAGCTGACAGGTGAGCTGGTCGCCCTCCACGATGCCGAACCGGCTGAGGTCCGCCTTCAGGTGCGGGCAGCGGCGCTGCACCACCCAGCCGTCGAGGGTGATGTCCTCGGCGTCGACAGCCCGCTCGTGCTCGTCGTACCAGCCCTCGGCGTACTGGAGGCGCTCCTCCGAGAGGCACTTGAAGAACGCGTAGACGAACTCGTTGTACTGGCCGATCCGGGCCGCCGAGAACCGGCAGGACAGGAAGAGCGAGTTGACCCAGTCCACCTCGCCGATGTGCAGCAGGTGCTCGACCAACGCCCGCTCGGTGCGGAACCGGTAGCGGACCTTCTCGTCCGCGTACGGCCGCACCTCCTTGCCCGGGAAGTCCACCACGATCGACTCAATCGACTCCCCGTCGTAGCCCACGAGGTCGAAGCGGACCGGACCGCCGACACCCTTGGCCAGGTAGATCGACTCGTCCAGCAGCGGCTCGATGCGGCGCTTCATCTCGCCGAGCACGTCCACCTCGGGGTGCCGCCAGGACGCCTTCTCGGCCTCGATGATCGGGCGCTTGCGCTCCCGCATCTCCTCCAGGTGGGCGCGCTTGTTCGCGAAGAACTCCTCGACCGGCACGGGGTGGGTGGTGGTCGCGCCCTCCGTGGTGACCTCCGCGACGCTGCCCGGCAACAGGACGATGCCGTTGGTCCCGCCGACCTTCGCGTACTCGGACAGGAACACCGACTGGTCGGGGAAGATGTTCCCCTCGTCGCCGAAGATGTCGTTGAACTGGAACAGCTCGTCGTCGAGGAAGCAGGGCGGGCCGGCGATCGGGAAGACGTGGTCGGCCTTCAGGTCGTCGATGTAGCGCCAGGTGCGGTCGAACTGCCGCTCGCGCTTCTGCTTGCCGAACGCCGTCTTCGCCGCCTGGGGCAGCTCGTAGACCATCGGGTACCAGATCGCGCCGGAGAACTGGAGCAGGTGGGCGTGCACGTGGCCCAGCTCGGCGAAGACCGTCAGGTCGGTGGGGCGGGCGTCGTTCTGGTTGAGCAGCCGGACCCCGTCGTACTCGACCCAGAGCGAGGAGTCGCCGATCGGGCCGTCGGTCGGGCTGGTCAACGCCTGGATCATGATCTTCAGGCCGCCGGGCAGCTCCACGACCTGCTCGTTCGGGGCCTTGAGGAACTTGGTGAAGCCCAGCTCCCGCAGCTCGTCCTCCATCTCCGAGGTGGGGAACTCGGGGAGCAGGACGGTGGCGTCCTTCGAGATGTGGTCGCGCAGGTGCTTCGCGTCGAAGTGGTCCCGGTGCAGGTGCGACACGTAGAGGTAGTCGCACTGGCCGAGGGCCGCCCAGTCGAGCTGGGAGTTGTCCGGGAAGGGGAACCAGGAGGCGAAGTAGGCGGGGTTGACCCACGGGTCGCACAGGATGCTGCCCGCGGCCGTGTCGATCCGCATGCTGGCATGGCCCGTACCGGTCACTCGCACCGCAGTCCCCCTCAAAAAGGCATCAGGCGTACGTCAAGACGCTACCGGAGGCAGTGTGGTCGCCGTCCCGCGACGCCGGTAGTGGCCTTCCGCCCCGCCGGGGGCAGGTCCGACGGCCCGGGAGACCTCAGCCCTCGATGGCTCCGGTCCAGCTCCGCCGCCGGGGCGCCGCCGCGCACCAGGCGTTCAGCAGCCCGGCGATGCGGTCCACCGGCGCCGCGACGTGCACCCGCTGCCCGCCGCCGACCTCGTGGTCGCGGTCCTGGTGCACGGATCCCTCACTGCAGCAGGCACACAGGGTCCGTACGCCACTGGCCGGCTCCGCCGCGTACCCGTGCTGGTCGAAGGACGCGGCCAGCGCGCGGACGTCCTCCGGCGTGCCGGCGACCACCTCGACGGTGGTGGTCGGCAGCTCCGAGGCCCGGAACAGCAGCAGCTCGTCGAAGACGGGGTACGCCCGGCCGTCGACCGTCCGCTCGCCGTTGGGCGCCCCGTCGTGCACCACGACCTCGCCGAACCGCCGGCCGGACCCTGGCGTCGGCACGTTCAGGACGCGGGCCCGGGTGGGGCAGAGCCGCCGGGCCCACACCACCTCGCCACCGCTCAGGCGGATCGGGGTGGTGCCGAAGTCGGCCTCGATCTCGCCCTCGCCGTCCGGGACGTTCAGCCCGTACCCCGACCAGGCGTCCCGGGCCGTCGCCCAGTCCTCCATGATCGTGGCCGCGATGCCCAGGTTCCAGAACGCCGGGTCCTCGCTGCCGCGCGCCGACCGGGCGGCCGCCTCCCGCCCCAGGTCGTACGCCTTCGCCCAGTTCCGCAGGAACTTGTACGCGAGCGCGGCGTTGTACCACCACGACTCGGCCGCCGGGATGTCCGGGTACCGGCGGGCCAGGCGCTCCCACAGCTCCCCGGCGACCGGCCAGTCCTCGGCGTCCCACGCCTGCTTGGCCCGCTTGTACAGCTCGCGGTCGTCCTCGCGGGTCATGTGTCCCCCATCAGGTCGGACCCCGCACCGGGGCCGCCACGGGGCGTGCCAGACTAGCCGGAGATCCGATCGCGAGGGAAGGACCGACAGTGGCTGGAAGTGAGCCGGTAACCGCACCCGATCAGCACCGGCCGGGGCACCGCAAGTCCGGGCGGATCGGCGCGGTGCTCTCGGCCGTGGCCTTGGTACTGATGGCGTTCTGCGGCAACGAACAGGGCCGGGTCGAGGACATCTGGCTGTACGGGATCGCCGCGCTGCTGCTGGCCATCGTCATCGGCGACGCGGTGCTGCGCCGCAACGGCCTACGGTCCTGACCCGCACGCGCTCGACCGGTACGCGCAAGGGCCCGCCCCCGATCGGGGACGGGCCCTTGGTCGTCGTGCGGTGGCTCAGCGGCCGAGCAGGATGTCCTGCACGTCCTTGAGCGCGGCGTCGACCTCGGCCTCGAAGTAGCCGCCGGGCACCAGCCCGAAGCGCAGGGTGTCCAGGTCCTTCGGGTTCACCGGCATCGGGTTGCGGCCCTGCATGCCGCCGAGCAGCGTCTCGAAGAACCGGTCGACCTGGTCCGGGTCGTACCCGCTGCCGAACCGGCGCACCTGGAAGCTGCGGCGGATCTGGTCCACCCGGTAGAGGTCGCTGCCGGGCGGGCCGGCCATCGGCGGGCCCACCATCGGCGGGCCACCGACCGGCGGACCGGCCATCGGCGGGCCGGGCATCCCGGGGCCGCCACCGTAGCCTTGCTCCGGGCCGCCGCCGTAGCCCTGCTCCGGGCCACCGTAGCCCTGGTCCGGGCCGTAGCCCTGCTGCGGCAGCTGCGGCGGGCCGGCCGGGCCACGGCCGCGCGGGTCACGCAGATCCCGCTCGGGCATCCGGAACTCGGCGGTCATGTCGGCCTGGCCGTGCCGGCCGGCCTCGAAGCCGTCGAAGCGCTCGTCCTGGCCGTAGCCGCCCGGGCCGGGGGGCAGGCCGCGCGACGGCGGGCCGCCGTGCCCCATCGGGGCGCCCGGACCCATCGGGCCGGGACCACCCGGGCCGCGGGGCGCGTCGTAGCCGCCGCGCGGGCCGTCATAGCCGCCGGCGAAGGCGCCGGTCGGCTCGTCGTAGCGGTTGCCGTAGCGGTCCGCGGGCGGGCCGGCCTGCGCGGGCATCGACCGGGGCGGCATCGGGGGCTGCGGCACCGGAGAGAGGCCACGGTCGTCGCGCATCGGCGGGCCCAGGCGGTCGGCCATCCGGGGATCGCCACCCCGCCCGCCGGGAGCGCCACCGCGCTCCTCCAGCTCGGCGAGCTGCCGCTCGACCCGGTCCAGATGCAGGTCGACCTGCCACTCGTCGTAGCCGTTGAAGCGGACCCGGAAGACGACGTCGTGGACCTCCTGGGAGGCCACGGGCGCACCGACCGGCTGGCCGGCGAGTGTCGCCTCCACCCGGTCCAGGAAGGCGTCCACCTCGTCGACCTTGTATCCCCGGCGGAGCGCCTTACGCCGGAAACGCTGACCCTGACTCGCCACTATGTCTCCTGGTCTCTACCGCTACGCCGTCACGCCGTTGCGGCGCGTGGGTCGCTGTCCCTGTCCTCGGCGGCGGCGAGCTGCCCACACGCCCCGTCGATCTCGCGACCCCGGGTGTCCCGCACCGTGGTGGACACCCCGGCGTCGCGCAACCGCCGGACGAACTCCCGCTCGACCGGCTTCGGGCTGGCGTCCCAGCGGCTGCCCGGAGTCGGGTTGAGCGGGATCAGGTTCACGTGGGCCAGCTTGCCGGCCAGCAGCCGCCCGAGCAGATCGGCTCTCCACGGCTGGTCGTTCACGTCCTTGATCATCGCGTATTCGATGGACACGCGACGCCCCGTCGTGTCCGCGTAGTCCCACGCCGCGTCCAGCACCTCGGACACCTTCCAGCGCTGGTTGACCGGCACGAGTTCGTCGCGCAGCTCATCATCGGGGGCGTGCAGCGACAACGCAAGGGTCACTGAGAGGTCTTCGCTGGCCAGTCGGCGGATGGCCGGAACCAGGCCGACCGTGGAAACGGTGATGTGCCGCTGGGACAGGCCGAGGCCCTCCGGGGCCGGGGCGACGAGCCGGCGGATCGCCGCCACCACCCGCGCGTAGTTGGCCAGCGGCTCGCCCATGCCCATGAACACCACGTGCGACAGGCGCGGCGGGGAGCCGGCCACCGCCCCCGAGGCGGCCACGCCGGCGAGGTAGACGGCCTGGTCGACGATCTCGGCGGTGGAGAGGTTGCGGGTCAGCCCGGCCTGGCCGGTGGCGCAGAACGGGCAGGCCATGCCGCAGCCCGCCTGGCTGGAGATGCAGACGGTGACCCGGTCCGGGTAGCCCATCAGCACGCTCTCCACCAGCGAGCCGTCGTGCAGCCGCCAGAGCGCCTTACGCGTGGCGCCGTCGTCGCAGGCCATCTCGCGCACCGGGGTGAGCAGGGTGGGCAGCAGGGTGCCCGCCAGCCGCTCGCGGGTCGCCGCCGGCAGGTCGGTCATCCGGGCCGGGTCCCGGACCAGACGGCCGAAGTAGTGGTTCGAGACCTGCTTGGCGCGGAACGCCGGCTCACCCAGCTCGGTGACGAGCGCCTGCCGGCCCGGCAGGTCCAGGTCGGCGAGGTGACGGGGTGGCATCGCGGGCCGGCGGCCGCGGGCGTCGGGGTCTACGGAGATCAGCGGGAGGCTCGTCATGGCGCGTCCAGTCTGACACGCCGAACGGGGGACGCACCTGTCCGTGGGTGCCGAATCGGCCCCGGCCGGCCGGCCGAGGCGACGTCACCCGCGTGATTCACGCCTCAGCCCGCCATCGGAACGAAGATCGCCAGCAGCAGGTAGGCGGTCGGCACCGCGAACAGGATCGAGTCGAGCCGGTCCATGAGGCCGCCGTGCCCGGGGAGCAGGTTGCTCATGTCCTTGACCCCGAGATCCCGCTTGATCATGGACTCGGCGAGGTCGCCGAGGACCGCCGCGCCGGAGATCGCCACCCCGAACAGCGCACCCCACCAGGGGGCCACATCGAGCAGCAGCCAGAGCAGCAGGGCGCTGCCCGCGGCCGCCGCGGTCACCGAGCCCGCGAAGCCCTCCCAGGACTTCTTCGGGCTGATCGTGGGAGCCATCGGATGCTTGCCGAAGGCGACGCCGGCCGCGTAGCCGCCGGTGTCGGAGAGCACGACGGCGACCAGGGTGACCAGCACCCGCAGGTGACCGTCGTCGGGTGCGGCCGCCAGCATCGCCGCGAAACCGCCGAGGAAGGGCACGTAGACCGCGATCAGGGTCGCCGCGGTGAGATCGCGCTGGTAGTTGCCCGGGCCGTCGCCCAGCCGCCAGATCATCGTGCCCAGCACGGTGACCAGCAGGCCGAGACAGAGCGCGTCCGGACCGGCGAACCAGGCCAACCCGACGGTGATCACGCCACCGGCGACCAGCGGCACCAGCGGCGGGTGGGCGCCGCTGCGGCGGACCGCGCCGGCCATCTCCCACGAGCCGATCGCCACCGCGGCGGCGATCACGGCGAGGAACGCCGGCAGGTAGAAGAAGAGCGGCACCACGATGGCCGCGCCCAGGGCCAGCCCGACACCGATCGCGGCCGGCAGGTTACGGCCCGCCTTGGAGGTCTTCGGCTGGGCGGTCGGCGGACGGTCCGCGCTGGCCCGCCGTCGGCCCCGCGACCGGCGCGCCGCCGACGGCTCCGGATCCGGTCCGGGCTCGTCGCGCACCGCCGGGAGCTGGGTGGTCGGCTCGTCGCGTACCGGAGCGATCTGGGCCGTCGGGTACTCGTCGTCGGGCCGGTCGTAGCCCCGGCCCCGCGGGGACGCGTCGTAGCGTTCCCTCGGGTCGGCGCCCCGACCCGGATCGCTCGGCTCGTGGTCCCACAGGTCCCGGTCCGCCGTGCCGAAACCGCCGGGACCGGCGTCCCGGTGGCCCGCGTCCACGTGACCCGGCCCGCGGGGGGCCGGCTCGTCGCGCCAGCCCCGCTCGGGGGCCGGCGGTCCGTCGTACGGCCGGCGGCCGCGCGGCGCGTCGTAGCCGTCAGCCGGTCGGGCGTGCGGGTCGGCGGCGGGCGGCCGGGCGTACGCCTCCGGGCCGGCAGCCGGCCGGTGCCAGGGCCCGGGCTCCAGGTCGGTCTCCGGCCAGGGCAGCGGGGCCGGGCGGTCCCAGCCGCGCGGCTCGGCGTTGCCGTAGGGGTCGGGGTGGGACATCACGCACCGGCAGGCGGTACGGGAGCCACCACATGACGCAAGACCAAGACCATCCCCTACAGCCGCGAGCAGTTCCGGTTGACCGGCCCGACGGCCGGCCGATCCCCGCCGTTCACCCGGTGGTGGGCGGGAATCGTGCCGAGCCTACTGCACCCGGGAAGCCCGCACGGCGGACGTGGGCCGGCACGACGACGGCACCGGGCCGCCACCCGGGGCGGGGCGGCGGCACACCGGTGCCGTGGCGGTACGCGGGCGCTCAGACCTCGAGCAGCTCGTTCTCCTTGTGCTTGACCAGCTCGTCGACGGTGGCGACGAAGCGCTGGGTCAGGTCGTCCAGCTCCTTCTCCGCACGCCGGCCCTCGTCCTCGCCGACCTCGCCGTCCTTGACCAGACGGTCCAGCTCTTCCTTGCCCTTGCGGCGGATGTTGCGGACGGCCACCTTGGCCTCCTCGCCCTTGTGCCGGGCGACCTTGATCATCTCGCGGCGCCGCTCCTCGGTCATCTGCGGGAGCACGATGCGCAGCTGGTTGCCCTCGTTGTTCGGGTTGACCCCGAGGTCCGAGTCGCGGATCGCCTTTTCCATGGCGTTCAACTGCGAGTTGTCGTACGGCTTGATGATCACCATGCGCGGCTCCGGCACGGCGATGGACGCCATCTGCGGCAGCGGGGTCGGGCTGCCGTAGTAGTCGATGACGATCCGGGAGAACATGGCGGCGTTGGCGCGACCGGTGCGGATCCCGCCGAACTCCTCCTTGGCGTGCTCGATGGCACGCTCCATCTTCTCCTCTGCCTCGAGGAGGGTGTCGTCGATCACCGGTCTCCTCGCCTCCTTCTGTCGCTCGTCGTGGGCTGTGCGGGTGCTGCTGTTGTCGGAGGACCGCTGCCGGCTCGGCGGAACCGGTCAGGCGGTGATCAGCGTGCCGATCTTCTCACCGCCGACGGCACGGACGATCGTGTCGTCGCCCTGGGCGCCGAAGACCAGCATCGGCAGGCCGTTCTCCATGCAGAGGCTGAACGCCGCGGCGTCGGCCACCCGCAGGTTGCGGCGCAGCACCTCGGAGAAGGTGATCGAGTCGAGCTTGCTCGCCGTCGGGTCGATCCGGGGGTCGGCCGTGTAGACAGCGTCCACGCCGTTCTTGCTCATCAGCACCACGTCGGCGCGGATCTCCAGCGCCCGCTGGGCGGCCACCGTGTCGGTGGAGAAGTAGGGCATTCCGGCGCCCGCACCGAAGATGACCACGCGGCCCTTCTCCAGGTGCCGGATCGCCCGCAGCGGGATGTACGGCTCGGCGACCTGGGCCATGGTGATGGCGCTCTGCACCCGGGTCTCGATGCCCTCCTTCTCCAGGAAGTCCTGGAGCGCCAGGCAGTTCATGACCGTGCCCAGCATGCCCATGTAGTCGGCGCGGGCCCGGTCCATGCCGCGCTTCTGCAGCTCGGCGCCGCGGAAGAAGTTGCCGCCGCCGACCACCACGGAAACCTGCACGCCGCGGCGCACCACGGTGGCGATCTGCCGGGCGATGGCCTGCACGACGTCCGGGTCGACGCCGATCGCACCGCCACCGAAGACCTCGCCGGAGAGCTTCAGCACCACCCGGCGGGCCCGACCGGGCGGCGGGGCCGTCGGGTCATCCGCCGCCAGGCTCCGGTCACTCACAACCTGCGTCATCCGACCCGCCCCTTCCGTCGCGCACCTCGTGGGCGCCGCGTACCGCGTACCTACCGCTGCCGACCCTATGTGACGAGGAGGCCGCGGTGCCTGTCACGTACACCGGCGGCCTCCTCGTCGAAGAATTCCCTGTGCCCGGGCGCGTCAAGCGCCCGGAGCGGCGGCTCAGGCCTGGCCGACCTCGAACCGCACGAAGCGCGTCACCTCGATGCCGGCCTCGGCCAGCAGCTGCTTCACCGTCTTCTTGTTGTCGGCGACCGACGACTGCTCCAGCAGGACGAAGTCCTTGAAGAAGGCGTTGACCCGGCCCTCGACGATCTTCGGCAGCGCCGCCTCGGGCTTGTTCTCCTCGCGGGCGGTCTGCTCGGCGATGCGCCGCTCGGACTCGACGGTCTCGGCCGGGACCTCGTCGCGGGTCAGGTACTTCGGCCGCATGGCGGCGATCTGCATGGCCACGCCGCGGGCGTCCGCGTCGCCGGCCTCGTCCGCCTTCCCGCTGTACTGCACGAGCACGCCGACCGCCGGGGGCAGGTCCTGGCTCTTGCGGTGCAGGTAGACCGCGGTGGTGCCGTCGAGCTTGGCGAAGCGGTTGAGCACCAGCTTCTCGCCGATCTTGGCGGACTGCTCCTGGATCAGGTCGGCCACGCTCTTGCCGTCGATGGTGCTGGCGAGCAGCTCCTCGGCGTTGGTCGCGCCGCTGGCCACACCGTGCTCGACCAGCTGCTGGGCCAGCGCGATGAAGGCGTCGTTCTTGGCGACGAAGTCGGTCTCGCAGTTGAGCTCGAGCAGCGCCTGGCCGGCGTGGGCGATGAGGCCGTTGGCGGCCGTGCGACCGGCCCGCTTGCCGACGTCCTTGGCACCCTTGACGCGCAGGATCTCGATGGCCTTGTCGAAGTCGCCCTCGGCCTCGGTCAGCGCCTTCTTGGAGTCCATCATGCCGGCGCCGGTGAGGTCGCGGAGCTTCTTGACGTCCGCGGCGGTGAAGTTGGACATGACTCTCTCTTCGGTGTCTGAGACTGCGTTCGAATGTCTGGCTGCCGGTTACCCGGATTTCTGGCCGCCGGTCTGCCCGGCTCCGGGCCGGTTCTGCCCGGCGTACCCGTCGCGCCCCACCGACCGTGAAAACGGACGGTGGGGACGCGACGGCGAGATCACTCCGCGGCGGCGGTCGCCGGCTGCTCGGCGGTCGCCGGCTGCTCGGCGGTCGCCGGCTGCTCGGCGGTCGCCGGCTGCTCGGCAGCGGTCGCCGGCTGCTCGGCAGCGGTCGCCGGCTGCTCGTCGGCCTTCTTCGGCTCCTCGAGCAGCTCGCGCTCCCACTCGGCCAGCGGCTCGTCGGCGCCGACCTGGCCCGGCTCCGGCTTCTCGTCGCCGCCACGGCCACGGCCGGAGCGGGCGATCAGACCGTCGGCCACGGCGGCAGCGACGACCTTGGTCAGCAGCTCGGCCGAGCGGATCGCGTCGTCGTTGCCCGGGATCGGGAAGTCGACCTCGTCCGGGTCGCAGTTGGTGTCGAGCACGGCGATCACCGGGATGCCCAGCTTGCGGGCCTCGTCGACGGCGATGTGCTCCTTCTTGGTGTCGACGATCCAGACCGCGGCCGGGAGCTTCTGCATGTCGCGCAGGCCACCGAGGGTCTTGCTCAGCTTCACCTTCTCGCGGGAGAGCTGCAGGGTCTCCTTCTTGGTGTAACCGGCGGCGGTGCCGCTCAGGTCACCCAGGGCCTCCAGCTCCTTCATCCGCTGCAGCCGCTTGTACACCGTCTGGAAGTTGGTCAGCATGCCGCCGAGCCAGCGGTGGTTCACGTACGGCTGGCCGACCCGGGTCGCCTGCTCGGCGATGGCCTCCTGGGCCTGCTTCTTGGTGCCGACGAAGAGGATGCTGCCGCCCCCGGCCACCGTGGTGCGCACGAACTCGTACGCCTTCTCGATGTAGTCGAGGGTCTGGCGCAGGTCGATGATGTAGATACCGTTGCGCTCGGTGAAGATGAAGCGCTTCATCTTCGGGTTCCAGCGCCGGGTCTGGTGCCCGAAGTGGACACCGCTCTCCAGCAGCTGACGCATGGTCACGACGGCCATGGTGGGGTACTCCCTGTTTGTCCCTGGTTGTCCCGTCCGGCCGGCGGCCGGACGCCTGGCGCCCGGTCGTCGGCCATGGTGGGCCCGATCAGAGATCGGGACCAGGGAGGCCGCCGCCCCACGAGATCCGTGGAGAGGGCGCGCGAGGTCGACCGCGCAAGGCGGTCGCCAGTCGACCAGTGTACGCCCCTTCCCCGCCCCCCGGTCCCGGGGTTCGGGAACGCCCATCCGGCCCTGTTCCGGACGCTCCACGCGGAGCGCCGAGCCCGGGCGGCCGACGTGGTCAGCGGGCGGCGAGGGCGGCGGCGAGGAAGAGCACCAGTCCGACGGTCAGGTAGGCGGTCGGCGGGCGGAGCCAGCCGCGGCTGCCGTCGGCGAGCGCGAGCCCTCCGGTGCGCAGCCCGTACAGGCCGGTGCCGAAGATCGGCAACCCGATGACCAGGAACGTGCCCACCACGACGTGCGAGGTGGAGACCGGGTCGCCGACCAGGCCCCGCAGCAGCACCCGCAGGGCGGGTACCTCCAGGACCAGCACCATCACCGCGAGCAGCACCGCGAGGGCCGGGCGGCGGGTGCGGTAGACCCCGTCGCCGGGCGGCGGGCCGTCCGGCCGGGGCGCGACCGACGGCATGGGGCCGGTGGGCATCTCCAGCGGATGCGGCGCCGGCCCGGCCGTCGCCTCCGGCGCGGGGCCGCCCGGGCGTTCCCCGACGATCAGCGGGCTCGCCCCGCCGGGGCTGGGCCGGTCCCCCACGCCGATCGGCGTCGCACCAGTCTGGGCCGGCCCGACCGGACGGGCCGGCTCGACGACCGGGTAGCCGCCGGCCGGGCCGGAACGCAACGGGTCGGCGGCGCGGTCCGTGGCGAGGGAACCGGCGGACTCGCGAGCCGGGTAGCCGGCCGCGGAACCGGGACGCAGCGGGTCCGCGGCGAGCGGATCGGCGGACTCGCGGGCCGGGTAGCCGGCCGTGGAACCGGGACGCAGCGGATCGGCGGGCTCCCGGGCCGGGTAGCCGCCCGCCGAGCCGGAACGCAGCGGGTCGACGCCGTGGTCCGCGCCGAACGGGTCGGCGGACTCGCGGGCCGACCGTCGGCCGCCGCGCTCCCCCGGTAGCTCGCCCGAGGTTTCCACCGGGTCGTCCAGCCGGTGCGGCCGCCAGCCGTCCGTGTCGTCGCTCAGCGGGTCGGCGGTCCCGAACCGGCCCGGGTCGCCGTACCGGTTCTCCCCCGTGCGCTGCTCCGGGGCCCGGAGGTCGTCGTCGCGGTAGCGCGGTTCGCCGCCGGCACGCCAGTCCGGCTCGTACCCGCGGTCGCCCCAGTGCGAGTCCTGCTGATCGTCGGGAAAGCTCCGTCGTCCGTCCACGACCGGCACGGTATGCGACCGGCACCACGCGCGCCATTCGGACCGCTCGGAGCATCGCCGCTGGTCACGGACGACATAGGCGGTCATCACAGGCACCCGGCCCAGCAGCGGCCCGGCCGGGCCCAGCACAGCGGCACCATGATCGTGCGTCCGTCCACAGGGGCCTCCGTCGTCCACAGGCCGCCCCGCTCCAGACCCACCGCCGGCACCGCCCACCACACGCTGACGGCATGACGAAGCGGAACCAGGCCGTCGGGGCGTACGGCGAGCGGTGCGCGGTCCGACACCTGATCGAGGCGGGGCTGCGCCCGGTCGCCCGGAACTGGCGATGCCCCGAGGGGGAGATCGACATCATCGCCTGGGAGGGGCCGGTACTCGCCTTCTGCGAGGTGAAGACCCGACGCACGGAGGACCTCGGCAGTCCGGCCGAGGCGGTGGTGCGGGCCAAGGCGCACCGGCTGCGCGGGCTGGCGGCGCGCTGGCTCGCCCCCACGGGCACCACCGCCGAGGAGGTCCGCTTCGACGTCCTGGCGGTCCGGCTCCCGGTCGCCGGACCGTCCGGGTCGAGCACCTGAGGGCGCGTTCTGACCATGAGCTACGCCAAGGTGCTCTGCGTCGGCCTGGTCGGGATGGCCGGGCACGTGGTCGAGGTGGAGTCCGACCTGGCCCCCGGGCTGCCCGGCATGGCGATCTCGGGCCTGCCCGACACCGCGCTGCACGAGGCCCGGGACCGGGCCCGCGGCCATCGTCAACTCGGGCCAGAAGTGGGCGAACCGCCGGATCACCCTCAACCTGCTGCCGGCCACGCTGCCGAAATACGGCTCCGCCTTCGACCTCGCGAACGTCAAGTTATGCCATACTCAGCGCCATGACGCGAGCCGCCATCTATGTCCGGATCAGTCGGGATCGCGAAGGAGGCGGGCTCGGCGTGGCCCGTCAAGAGGCCGACTGCCGGGAGCTGGCCGGGCGGCACGGGCTGACCGTAGCGCAGGTCTACAGCGACAACGACCTATCCGCCTACAGCGGCAAGCCGCGCCCGTCCTACCGGCGGATGCTCGACGACATCGCCGCTGCCCGCGTCGACGCCGTCCTGGCTTGGCACACCGACCGCCTCCACCGCTCCCCCACCGAGCTGGAGGAATACATCACCGCCTGCGAGCCGCGCGGCGTGCCCACCTTCACCGTCAAGGCCGGCCCGCTCGACCTGAGCACCCCGAGCGGCCGCATGGTGGCGCGGCAGCTCGGCGCGGTCGCCCGGTACGAGGTTGAACACCAGGTCGAGCGGCAGCAACGCGCCAAGCTCCAAGCCGCCGCCGACGGCCGGTGGGCCGGCGGCCGTCGGCCGTACGGGTACGAGCCCGACGGGGTGACGCTGCGGCCCGAGGAGGCTCGGACGGTCGCCGAGGCCACCGACGCGATCCTGTCCGGCGCGAGCCTACGCGGGCAGGCCGCCGATATGAACGCGCGTGGGCTGCTCACCTCCACCGGCCGGCCGTGGACCGCGACCGAGCTGCGGAAGGTGCTGCTGCGCGCCCGGAACGCCGGCCTACGGGAGCACCGCGGCGAGATCGTGGGGCCGGCCGCGTGGCCGCCGCTAGTCGACGAGGACCGGTGGCGGGCGCTGGTGTCCGCGCTGACCCATCCCGGCCGCCGTACGCAGTGGTCGTCGGCCCGCCGGTGGCTGCTCTCCGGGCTGGCGGTGTGCGGGGTGTGCGGCGAGCCGATCCGGGCCACTCTGCAGAACAGCGCCCGCCGTGGCGTCCCGTCGTACACCTGCAAGGCGCAGCGGTGCGTGAGCCGAAACGCCGAAGAGCTGGACGCGTACGTCGGCGCAGTGGTCGTCGAACGGCTCTCCCGGCCGGACGTCGCCCAACTGCTCACCGCGACCGGCGGCCGCACCGCCGGCGCGCTCCAGCTCGACGCGGCCGGTCTGCGAAAGCGGCTCGACGGCCTGGCCGCCGCGTACGCAGACGGGGCGATCGACGTCCGGCAGCTGCGCGAGGGGTCGGAGCGGCTGCGTCGCCGGCTCGCCGAGGTGGAGGACCAGTTGGCCACCGCCGGTGGCGGTGACGCGCTGGCTGGCCTGGTCGGCGTGGCGGAGCCGGGCAAGGCGTGGGACGCGCTGGACCTGCACCGGCGCCGGGCGGTCGTCGACAAGCTGATGACGGTGACCGTGCACCGGACACGGAAGGGGCGGCCGCGCGGTTGGACGCCGGGCAGTTCCTACTTTGACCCGTCCACGGTCGACATCGCCTGGAAGGCGTGAGTCTCCGGGGCTGTCGGTGAGTGAGAGCTCTAACGCCGCGTAAAGGATCATGGCTGCTAGGCTTTTTAGCTGACGTCGACGGAGGCGGCCCGGGGAGGCCCGTAGAGCTGATGACCGACGTCCTGATCTCGAAGCGCGCCAGGTATGCCGCGCTGAAGCGCTGTCACGGCGCGGACCACCCTGCCACGCAAGCCGCATCCCGTGAGCTGCGCGAGGAATCGCTTGCCCGGCATAGCCGCCGTGTGCGGCGGGAAGACCAACTCGCCGAGCGGCTGCCGTCGGTCCTGCCGGAGCTCGACGACGCCGCCACCCTGGAGGTCACTGCCCTGCACTCGATCGCCGGCCTCCTGCCGCCCGGCGGCCGGCTGCTCCGCCGGCCCCCGTTCCAGGCCCCGCACCACACCGCCACGGTGCCGGCCGTGTCGTGATGGGCGGTGCCCTGAGGGTGGCGACCTCGCAAGCTCTCCATGTTGGAGGAACTGGCCATGGTGGTGCGCCGCGACGACGGCTACGCCCTCGCGCCGCCGCCGGAGTGCGGGACCGGGGCCGGCCGGGCGCCGACGGGCATTAGCTCCGGTCCGTCCGCCGCTTCGCCGGGCTGACCTGCCCGGGCCTGTCTGTGCGCTCAGTCGCCCTCGAACCGGATTTCGGCGTCGCGGCTGTCCAGGCAGCGCCGGGCCAGAAGGGCCAGCCGGCGGACCTGGTCGACCTCCGACGGCGCCCGGGCCACCTCCGCCAGGCAGCGCAGCTCGGCCAGCAGTTGCGGCACCCCCTCGACGTCCACCACCAGCTCACCGATCGGGTCGACCCGGTCCAGCAGCGGCGTACGACCGCCGCCCCGCACCCGCTTGAGCAGGTCCAGCAGGACATCGTGCGGGTCCGCCACCACGTCGGTCGAGACGTACGACGGTCGGCGGCGAACGGGCCCGGCCCGCACCTGCCGATAGAGGACGGCATCCACCCCCACGCTCGGTCCCTCCTCCCACCGGCGTCGCCGCCCCCGGGGACGCCCGTTCCGATCCGTCTCGCGTATCACCCTTCCGCGCCGTCACCACGCCGGTACGCCCCCAGCGCCCGGCCGCCCGCCGTGACGGGGTGTCGGCACCTGTCGGCAACGCCGGCCGTTCGCCCGTCGGCGACCCGGAACGATGCCACTGTCCTGTTCGTAGGAACAGTTTCTCCTGTCCAGGGCCAGGTCAGCCACCCCGAACGGCGTGCCGCGCCGCATCAGGTTCGGTTTCGTCGCGCTGCCGATGCGACCGCCCGCCGGATCCGAACGGTGCCCGGCGCGGCGCCGTCGGACCCCGAACGGTGCCCGCGGCGTAGACGGCGGCGGCCAGGTCGGCGTCGCCCCGACGGTCAGCGGGCTCCGGCCCGGAGCGGCGGCCGGCCGCCACCTGCCCACGCACGTAGGGTGAATCGGTGTCTCCCGACCGCCCATTTACCGCGCCGGAGCGCGCCGGGCGTCCTCGGCGCCGACGAGTCAGCCGGAATCCCCGATGACGGACCAGCGGCGCGGCACGCGGGCGGCCCACGAGGCGCTGCCGGCGCCCATGCGGGAGGCGGTGGACGACTTCGCCGACCACCTGGCCCGGGTGCGCAACCGGTCCACCCACACCGTGCGGGCGTACGTGACGGACCTCGTCTCGCTGCTCGACCACGCGGTGCGGATGGGTTGCACCGACCTGTCGGAGCTGGACCTGACCGTGCTGCGGAGCTGGCTGGCGAAGCAGCGCACCATGGGTACGGCCCGGACGTCCCTGGCCCGGCGGGCCGCCGCCGCCCGCACGTTCAGCGCCTGGGCGCACCGGGCCGGCCTGCTGGCCGCCGACGTGGCCGCTCCACTGGCCAGTCCCAGGGCGCACCGCGAGCTGCCCACCGTCCTGCGGGCCGACCAGGCCGCCGCGCTGATGGATGCCCCGGACCGAAGCCGCACCCGGACGACGACCGACGCCGGCGCCCAGACCCGGGACGAGGACGACACCCTGCCCGGGAGCGGGAACGCCGAGCCGACACGGGATCCGGACGACGCGCGGTCCCGCAGCGGAAACGGCAAGCCGGCCGGGGACGAGCACGACACCCGGCCCCGGGGGGACGACTCCGAACGGGTTGGAGGCGGGAACGTCGCGACGGCGGGCCGCGCCACCGCGCCGACCGGGAGCGGGAACGACGAGCCCGACGCGGTGCTGCTGCGTGACCGGCTGCTGCTCGAACTGCTCTACGGCACCGGGGTGCGGATCAGCGAGGCCTGCGGCCTCGACGTCACCGACGTCGACGAGGCCCGCCGGGTGGTACGCGTGCTCGGCAAGGGCGGGCGCGAACGGGCCGTGCCCTACGGGGTGCCCGCGCAGCGGGCCCTCGACGCCTGGCTCGCCCATGGCCGGCCGGCCCTGGCGGCGCCCCGCTCGGACCGCGCGCTGCTGCTCGGGGCCCGGGGCGGCCGGCTCAACCCCACCACGGCCCGCCGGATCGTCGCCGGGTACGCCGAGGCCGCCGGCCTGCCGCGGGTGACCCCGCACGGGCTCCGGCACTCGGCCGCCACCCATCTGCTGGAGGGCGGCGCGGACCTGCGCGCCGTACAGGAGCTGCTGGGGCACTCCTCGCTCGCCAGCACCCAGATCTACACGCACGTGTCGGTGGAGCGGCTGCGCGCGGCGTACCGGCAGGCACACCCGCGAGCCTGACCGCGCCCAACGTGCGCTTCCTGGAGATGCTCGACTTCGGGCTGGTCCCTGCGGCGGCGTGGTGGCCTGGTCGGGAGCCGGAGCTGTGTCGGCGGCCGGTCAGGCACCGCCACCGGCCGACCGCAAAGCGGCGACACACAGCGCATTCGGCGGCCGGCCGGAAGGTGGCCCGTGCCAGCCTGAAGCGGCGGGCTGATGATCCACGGCGGGCTACGATCACCCGATGACGGTTCCGCAGCCGCCCGAGCCGATCCCCGGGGCTCGGCTGCTCTTCTCCCTCGACCCGTCGGTCAGCCATCTCAACCACGGATCGTTCGGCGCCGTCCCGATCGCCGTGCAGCGCGCCCAGCAGCGCCTGCGTGACGAGATGGAGGCCAACCCGCTCCGCTTCTTCACCCAGGGTCTGGTGGACCGGATCGCGCACACCCGGCGGCACCTGGCCACCTTCCTCGGCGCGGATCCGGAGGGCACGGCCCTGGTCGGCAACGCCACCGCCGGCGCCGCCATCGTGCTCCAGTCGCTCGGGCTGGGTCCCGGCGACGAGGTGGTGACCACCGACCACGGGTACGGGGCGGTCGGCTTCTCGGTGGACCGGGAGTGCGCCCGGACCGGCGCGGTGTCGCGGATGCTGCCCGTGCCGCTGACCGCCACCGACGAGGAGGTGGTGGAGATCGTCCGGGCCGGGCTGCGTCCCGGGCGGACGAGGCTGCTGATCGTCGACGAGATCGCCTCGCCCACGGCCCGGCTGTTCCCGACGGCGGCGATCGTCGGGGTGGCCCGGGAGCACGGGGTGCCGGTGCTGGTCGACGCCGCGCACGCCCCGGGCATGCTGCCGACCACGGTGGCCTCGGTCGGCGCCGACTTCTGGGTGGGCAACCTGCACAAGTGGGCGTACGCGCCGCGCGGCACCGCCGCGTTGGTGGTGGCCGAGCGGTGGCGGGAGCGGATCCAACCGCTGGTCGTCTCCTGGGAGCAGGGCAGCGGGTTCCCCACCCGGGTGGAGTGGCAGGCGACCCTCGACTACACCGGCTGGCTGGCCGCCCCGGTCGGCCTGTTCACCCTGCGCAGCCTCGGCCTGGACCGGGTGCGGTCGCACAACGCGGCGCTGGCCGCGTACGGGCAACGGGTGGTCGGGGACGCGCTCGGGGTGGCGCCGGCCGACCTGCCGGAGCCCGGCGGACCGACGGTCGCCATGCGGCTGATCCCGCTGCCGCCGGGCCTCGCCACGACGATGGACGCGGCCCGGGACCTGCGGGCCCGGATCGCGGACCGGCTCTCGGTCGAGGTGTCGACGGCCGCCTGGAACGGTCGTGGCTACCTGCGCCTGTGCGGCCAGGTCTACAACACCCCCGACGAGTACGACCGGCTGGCCGTCCGGCTGCCCGCGCTGCTAGCCCAGGGCTGAGCGGCGGGCGCGGCGGGCGGCGGGCGGCGGGTCGAGCGGGAGTAGCCGGACGGGGCCGAGCCCGAGCAGGGCGAGCGGGTCCAGATACTCCTCGCCCCGCCGCAGCCCCCAGTGCAGGCATGCCGCCGCGACGCAGCCGGGGTGCCCGGCGCTCAGCAGGCCGATCGGTGTGCCGGCGGCGACGCGGGCACCGGCCGCCGGGCCGGGGAGGACCGGCTCGTAGGTGGTGCGCAGCCCGTCGGCGTGCCCGACGGTGACCACCGGCCGCCCGGCCACAGTGCCGGCGAAGAGGACCACCCCGGCGCCCGCCGAGCGGACCTGGGCGCCCGGGGTGGCGGCCAGGTCCACGCCCCGGTGCCCGGGCAGCCAGGGCTCGGGCGGCGGGGCGAATCGGCGCGTGACGCGCGGCGTGCCGGCCAGCGGCCAGCGGAACCGCCCCACGGGCGCGCCGGCCACGGACGCGCCGGGCGATCCCGGTGGCGGCACGGCCACGGCCGGCGAAGACGACGGCGCCCGCGGCGGCGGGGCGATGGGCGCCACCCCGGCACCGGCCGGCGCCGGACGCGCAACCGGCAGGGTCGGGGCGACGAGCAGCACGCTCACGAGGGCCGCGCCGGCCCGGCTCGACAGGATCCACACGCCACCGCAATCTGCCGGCCGCAGCACCCCCGCGACCACCCGGGGGCCGCCACTGTGGACAGCCGCCGACCTGTGGACACACCCCCACACACGGGACCGATCTGCTACCGGCGCGCCGCCTATGCTGGCCGCGTGACGAAGGACTGGTACGCCTGGCACACCGACTACGACCAGCCCGATTCCTCCCTGTCCCGACGGCTCGCCGAGGTGCGGGACCGCATCGCGGAGGCGCTGGACGGCGCGCCGCCCGGGCCGCTGCGGGCGATCAGCCTCTGCGCCGGGCAGGGGCGGGACCTCATCCCGGTGCTCGCCGGCCATCCGCGCGGCCGGGACGTGACGGCCCGCCTCGTGGAGCTGGACCCGCGCAACGCCGAGGTCGCCCGGCGGGCCGCCACCGAGGCGGGGCTGACCGGCGTGGAGGTGGTCGTCGGGGACGCGGCGTCGACCGACCGGTACGCCGACCTCGTGCCGGCGGAGCTCGTCCTGGTGTGCGGCATCTTCGGCAACATCACCGACGCCGACATCCGGGCCACCGTGCGGCACTGCGCCTCGCTCTGCGCCACCGGCGGCACGGTGTTCTGGACCCGGCACCGCGGCGAACCGGACCTGGTGCCCACCATCTGCGACTGGTTCGCCGAGGAGGGCTTCAGGCCGGTCGCGGTGAGCAGCCCGGCCGAGAGGGTCGGCGTCGGCGTGCACCGCTTCGGCGGCCGGCCCCGCCCGCTGGAGCCGGGCGCGACGATGTTCGAGTTCATCGGCTACGGCCGTCTCACCCACCCCTGAACAGGCCGAGGAGCAGCGAGATGACCACCGTGGACGATGTGAGCCGGCCCTCCCGGGTCGCCGGACCGGACGAGGCGATCAGCGCCGAGGAACTCCAGTTGGCGGCGCGCAACCACGGCATACCGCTGGAGGCGCTGCGCTACGACGTGACCCCGGCCGGGCTGCACTACCTGCTCATCCACTACGACATCCCGGACGTCGACCCGGCGGCGCACGCGCTGACCGTGGGTGGCGCGGTGGCGAGTCCGCTGCGCCTGGACCTGGCGGCCCTGCGGGAGCGGCCCCGGGTCACCCGCCGGGTGACGATGGAGTGCGCGGGGAACGGCCGGGCGCTGCTGCAGCCCCGCCCGGTGAGCCAGCCGTGGCTGGTGGAGGCGGTGGGCAACGCCGAGTGGACGGGCACCCCGCTGGCGCCGCTGCTGCGGGAGGCCGGGGTGGCGGCCGACGCGGTGGACGTGGTCTTCACCGGCGCGGACCACGGGGTGGAGCGCGGCGTCGAGCAGGACTACCAGCGGGCGCTGCCGGTGGCGGACGCGCTGCGCGAGGAGGTGCTGCTGGCGTACGAGATGAACGGCGCTCCCCTGCTGCCGCAGCACGGTGCGCCGCTGCGGCTGATCGTGCCCGGCTGGTACGGCATGGCGCACGTCAAGTGGCTGCGCGACATCCGGGTGCTGACCGAGCCGTTCGACGGCTACCAGAACGCGGTGGCGTACCGGCTGCGGCAGGACGCCGACGACCCCGGCGTGCCGGTGACCCGGATCGAGCCCCGCGCGCTGGTCCGCCCGCCGGGCTTCCCGGACTTCATGTCGCGCACCCGGGTGCTGCGGCCGGGCCCGTGCACGGTGGACGGTCGGGCCTGGTCGGGGCACGCGCCTGTGACGGCCGTCGAGGTGACCTTCGACGGCGGTACGACGTGGGTGCCGGCGACGCTGGACGAGCCCACCGGGGGCGAGTGGGCGTGGCGGCGGTGGCAGGTGTCGTGGCGGGCCACGCCGGGGCGGCACGTGCTGGGCGCCCGGGCGGTCGACGCCTCGGGGCGGACCCAGCCGGTCGAGCAGCCGTGGAACCGGGGCGGGTTCGCGAACAACCTGGTGCAGCGGGTCGAGGTGGTCGTGCTGGCGGAGTGATCCGCCTCGGGCGGTCGGTCGGGCCTTCGGGCCCGCCGGCCGCTGGGGTCAGCCCCCGAATCCGGAATCTGCGGGAAGCGAGATGTCGGGCTTTTCGAGCTCTTCCACATTGACGTCCTTGAACGTCATCACGCGGACATTCTTGACGAAACGGGCGGGGCGGTACATGTCCCACACCCAGGCGTCGTGCATCTCGACCTCGAAGTAGACCTCGCCGTCCGAGTTACGCACGTGCAGGTCGACCTGGTTCGCCAGGTAGAAGCGGCGCTCGGTCTCCACCACGTAGGAGAATTGGCGGACAATGTCGCGGTACTCCCGGTAGAGCTGCAGCTCCATCTCGGTTTCGTACTTCTCGAGATCTTCCGCGCTCATCGCACTCCGCCTTCCATGACCACATCTTCCCCCACCGACGCCGGAGGTCGCGGCTGCTCGCCCAACGCCACGCCGACGGTACCCCCTGCCGCGTCGGAGCGCTCCATCGGCTCGTCCGGGCCGTCGTCGAACGCACCATCCGGGGCGCCGAAGAGCACCTCGTCCGGCCTGCCGGCGGCCGGCCGGCGGGAGCGGGGCGGCCGCCCGTCCCGTCCCGAGACGGTGGCCACGTTCACATACGAGAAGCGGTGTTCCCGGCAGGGCCCCCGCTCGCGCAGCGCGGCGCTGTGCTCGGGGGTGATGTAGCCCTTGTGCTCGGCGAAGCCGTAGCCCGGGTGCCGCTCGTCCAGGTCCACCATGATCCGGTCCCGGGTGACCTTGGCGAGCACGCTCGCCGCCGCCACGCAGGCGGCCACCCGGTCCCCCTTCCACACCGCCAGCCCGGGCACGTCCAGCCCGTCCACGCCGAAGCCGTCGGTGAGCACGTATTCCGGGCGGGTGGTCAGCGAGGCGAGCGCCCGGCGCATGGCGGCCAGGTTGCACACGTGCAGCCCGCGCGCGTCGACCTCCTCGGCGGGGATGATCACCACCGCGTACGCCAGGGCCCGCGCCACGACCTCCTCGTAGACCCGCTCTCGGGCCGCCGGGGTCAGCAGCTTCGAGTCGGCCAGCTCGTCGATCTCGCCGCGCCGCCCCTCGGGCAGGATCGCCGCGGCGGCCACCAGCGGTCCGGCACAGGCGCCCCGGCCGGCCTCGTCGGCGCCGGCCACGTGCCGGAAGCCGCGCCGTTGCAGCGCCCGCTCCAGCGCGTAGAGGCCGCCGTCGCGGCGTACCACGGTGCGCGGCGGGGTCAGCACGGCACACCCCCGGCGAGCGCCCGGGTGAGCCGGTCCGCCAGGTCCGGCGGGTAGTAGCGCTCGGTCGTGGCGGCCAGCTCGCCGGCCGACCACCAGCGGTGGCCGTGCACGCTGGCCCGCTCGACCTCGTCGAAGCCGGCCGTGTCGACCTCCCAGGTCGGCACCCGGACCAGGAAGAACTCCTGTTCCTGCCGGTACCAGACCCCGTCGAACGGGAACTCGACCGTCTCCGCCCAGACCGGGGCGCCCAGCTCGGCCGGGGTGAGCCGCAGCCCGGTCTCCTCGGCCAGCTCGCGTGCCGCGCCCGCGGCCGGGGTCTCCCCCGGGTCGAGGCCGCCGCCCGGGGTGAACCAGTAGCGGTGGCCCGGCCGGGCCGGATCACTGCCCTCGAAGAGCAGCACCCGGTCGGACGCGTCGACGAGCAGCACGCGGGCCGCGCGACGAGGGGTGTAGACGGTCACCGCACAAGCCTGCCAGACGCCTCCGACGAACGGCCACGCCCTCCGGCTCCCCGGGGCGGGCGTCGTTCACGGAAGTGGGCCGACAGGTCAGGGATTGGGGATGCCGTCGAACTGGTCCGGCACGCTGAGCCAGGTCGCCCGGCCGACCGGCCAGAAGATCGTGAAGGCCCGCCCGATCACCTGGTCCTCCGGAATGGTGGCCTCGGTGATGTCCTCGCCGGACTGCTGCCAGTGCTCCAGCGAATCCCCGGACGCCTCCCGGTGGTCGCCCATCACCCAGAGCCGACCCTTCGGCACGGTGATGTCGAAATCCTGGTCGGCAGGCTTGTTGCCGGGGAAGATGAACGGCTCGTCGATCGGCTTGCCGTTGATGACCAGCCGCTCCTGCGGGCCGGTGCGGTCGCAGCAGATCACGTGGTCCCCGCCGACCCCGATCACCCGCTTGATGAAGTCCTCGCCCTGCGGGTTGCCGCTCCACTCCGTGGGCGCTTTGAAGACGATCACCTCGCCGCGGTGCGGCGAGCGGAAGTCGTACACCAGCTTGTTGACCAGCACCCGATCGTCGATCTTGAGGGTGTTCTCCATCGACGGCGAGGGGATGAAGAAGGTCTGCAGCACGAAGGCACGAACCAGCACTGCGACCAGGATCGCCACGCCCAGGAGGATGGGCAGCTCCTTCCAGAAGGAACTGCGCGGCTTCTCGGTCTGCTCGTCAATCACGGGTGGAGCCTACGTCCCCGCCCCTGGCGCAGTCGCCCCGAACGCGCGAGAACGGAGAGCGCGGCCGTGACCGGGAGGATCAGCACGACGCCGCCCACCGGGTCGGGGTCCACCGGGGCCGGCCCGGCCGGCGCGGCGTTCGGTGGCGGCAGGTCGTCGAAGGTCTCCGGGACCGGCAGGGTGGTCCACCGCTGGGACGGCCAGACGATCATGAAGGCGCGGCCGACCACGTTGTCGATCGGCACCGGGCCCTGGCACCGGGCGTCCTGCGAGACCAGCCGGTGGTCGCCCATCACGAAGATCTGCCCCGGCGGCACGACGATCTCGGTGAACTGCCGGGAGCGGCACTCCTTCGGGTTCGGCGGAAGCTCGACCGGCGAGTCCTCGAAGACGTAGCCCTGCTCTTCCAGCGGCACGCCGTTGACCACGACCCGGCCCTTGTCGCAGCACCAGACCTTGTCGCCGGGCACACCGATGACCCGCTTGATGAAGTCCTTCTCGCCGGGGCGGCTGATCCCGACGAGGTCACCGAGGGTGCGGCCGACCTTGCCGGCGAAGTTGGTCGGCGGCGCGGGGGCCTCCTGGGCGACCCACCGGTCGGTGCCCCGGAACACGACCACCTCGCCGCGGACCGGGTCGCGGACGTCGTAGACGACCTTGTTGACCAGCACGCGGTCGCCGATGAGCAGGGTGTTCTCCATCGACCCGGACGGGATGAAGAACGCCTGGAGCAGGAAGGTGCGGATCAGCACCGCGAGGCAGAAGGCGACGACGAGGAGCAGGGGCAGTTCCTGCCACAGCGGCATCTGCCGGCGGGTGCGCCGCCGCCGGCGCCACGGGTCGACGGTGCCGTCCTCGTCAAGCATCTGCACCATGCCACTCTCCGGTCCGCGGAAACGACACTACCGCCCGGGAGTCTCCTGGAGAGACCCCACGGGCGGTAGTGGACCGCTGTGACACCGCGCCGAGTGGACGCGGCGCGCCGTCCCCCGGCGCCCGTACGACCAGGGTAATGCGCTCCGGTCGATACGACATCCGCACAGGTCAGGCGGCGTGGCGAGGGGAAATTCAGCTCGCCGGCTGCTTCTCGCGCAGCTCCTTGATCTTGGCCTTCTTGCCCCGCAGCTCACGCAGGTAGTAGAGCTTGGCGCGCCGCACGTCACCGCGGGTCACGACCTCGATCCGGTCGAGGGCCGGGCTGTTCAGCGGGTAGGTGCGCTCCACACCCACACCGAAGCTGACCTTGCGGACCGAGAAGGTCTCGCGCAGACCGTCACCCTGGCGGCGGATGACGACGCCCTGGAAGATCTGGACCCGGGACCGGTTGCCCTCGACGACCCGCGCGTGCACCTTCACGGTGTCACCGGCGCGGAAGTCGGGCAGGTCAACGCGCTTCGACTGGGCGTCAAGGGCGTCCAGGATGTTCATCGCTGCGTCCTCGTGAGGCTCACGGCGCACCGTCAATCGATGCGCGGATGGGTGATTCTGACCCCCGGGTGGTGGCCGGCACGCCGGCCCCGGTCGAGGGTCCTCGCAGCCACCCACGGCGTGGGCGGATGCGGCAACCCCTCTACTTTGCCACATCACCCGCCCGGGGCTGAAATCCGCCCCGGTCCAACGCCGCCCGGTCCCGCTTGTCCAGGCTCTCCGGCGGCAGCGCGGAGATCATGTCGGGCCGGCGGGCCGCCGTCCGCAGCAGCGCCTCGTCGCGCCGCCAGCGGGCGATCTTCCCGTGGTCGCCGGAGCGGAGCACCTCGGGCACCTCGTGCCCGCGCCACTCCGCCGGCTTGGTGTACATCGGGGCTTCCAGCAGCCCGTGCGCGTGCGACTCCTCGTCGAGCGAGCCGGCGTTGCCGAGCACCCCCGGCAGCAGCCGGGTGACCGCCTCCAGGATGACCAGCACGGCCACCTCGCCGCCGAAGAGCACGTAGTCGCCCAGCGAGACCTCGGTCACCCGCATCCGGGCCGCCGCGTGGTCGAGCACCCGCTGGTCGATGCCCTCGTAGCGGCCGCAGGCGAACAGCAGGTGCGACTCGGCGGCCAGCTCGTGGGCCATGGCCTGGGTGAACGGGACGCCGGCCGGTGACGGGACGAGCAGCCGGGGCAGGGTGTGCCCGTCCGGACTCAGCTCGTCGGGGGCCAGGGCGTCGAGGGCCTCGCCCCACGGCTCCGGCCGCATCACCATGCCGGGACCGCCGCCGTAGGGGGTGTCGTCGACCGTGCGGTGCACGTCGTGGGTCCAGGTCCGCAGATCGTGTACGGCCAGCCGCAGCATGCCGCCAGCCCGGGCCTTGCCGATCAGCGACAGGTCCAGCGGGGCGAAGTACTCGGGGAAGATCGACACGATGTCGACGCGCATGAGGGGTGACTCCAGTCAGAGGTCGAGCAGCCCGGCCGGCAGCTCCACCACCACACGTCCGCCCGGCAGGTCGACCTCGGGCACCATCGCCTTGATGAACGGGATGAGCGCGCTCCGCCCGTCGGGGCGCCGCAGCACCAGCAGGTCGGAGGCGGGGGCGTGGTCGATGCGGGCCACCTCGCCCAGCCGCTCGCCGGCCGGGGTCACCACGGCCAGGCCGACCAGCTGGTGGTCGAGGAACTCCTCCGGGTCCTCCGGCGGAGCGACGTCGGCGCTGTCCACGCCGAGCAGGGTGCCGCGCAGCGCCTCGGCGACGTCGCGGTCCAGCACGCCCTCGAAGCTGACCAGCAACCGCCCCTGGTGCCAACGGGCGGCCTCGATGGTCAACCCCTCCGGCACCCGGTAGGCGCCGGGCTCCGCGGACGCGACCGCCCCGGGTTCGGTGCGCAGCACCGAACCCGGGGCGAATCGTGCTTCGGGCTCATCGGTCCGCACCTCCACGGTGACCTCACCGCGGATGCCGTGCGGCTTGCCGATCCGGCCGACGATGAGAAGCATCAGTACGAGTCGACGATGTCGACGCGCACCCCGCGCCCACCGATGGAGCCGATCACCTGGCGCAGCGCCTTGGCGGTCCGGCCGGACCGCCCGATCACCGTGCCGAGGTCCTCCGGGTGCACGCGGACCTCGAGCCGCTTGCCCCGACGGGAGTCGACCATGCGCACCCGGACGTCGTCCGGGTGGTCGACGATCCCCTTGACCAGGTGCTCCAGGGCCGGACGCAGCGCCATGTCAGGCCTGCTCGCCGGACTCGGCACCGGTCTGCTCCTCGGCCTTCGGCGCCTCGGCCTCGGCGGCCGGAGCGGCAGCCTTGGCCTCGGCGGCCGGAGCCGCAGCCTTGGCGGCCTTCTTGGCCGGGGCCGGGGTGTCCGCCACGCCGGCGGCGGCCTTCGCCTCGGCCTCGTACGCCGCCTTGCGGTCGGCCCGCTCCGCGGCGACCTTCAGCGGCGGCGGGGCCGGCAGGCCCTTGAACTTCTGCCAGTCACCGGTCAGCTCCAGCAGGCGCTGCACGGCCTCGCTCGGCTGCGCGCCGACCGACAGCCAGTACTGGACCCGCTCCGACTTGACCTCGATCACCGAAGGGTCTTCCTTCGGCTGGTACACACCGACGAACTCGATCGCGCGACCGTCACGCTTGGTGCGCGAGTCGGCGACGACGATGCGGTACTGCGGGTTGCGGATCTTGCCCATCCGCAGGAGCCGGATCTTTACGGCCACAGTTGTTTCGCTCCTGTTGCGATCTCACCGGCCCGGTGCGGGCGGTGTGGCGGGTGAGCGCCGACCGGCACAGTGGGGTTTGGGCCGGAGACTGCTCGGTGAACTGGCGACGCGCCCGGGTTAGAGGGCGCCGGACGCGCGCCGGATACCAGCGACCCATTCTGCCATGTCCGTCCCCGATCTCTCACACCGGACCCGGACAGCTCACCCGGGTCGCCCGCCTCGGTGACGAACGACACGGGATCAGCGGACCGGGGGGCGGTCCCAGCCGAGTGGCAGTTCGTCCGGTACGTCCCAGTCGGCGGGCGGGGTGAAGTCGCACCAGGTGCCGTCGAAGGGGAACTCGCCGGCCTCGGCGATCCGGATCACCCGCTCCCCCTCGGCCCGGACCGCCTTCTCGTCCGGCACCCAGTAGTGCTCCGGGAAGGCGAGGCGCTCGGCGAACTCGTCCTCGTCCTTCCATTCCCAGCTCAGGTCCGGGTGGACCACCACGTCCAGGTCCTGGTCGACCATGTCGACCCCCGCCACCGCGCCGTCGTCCCAGCGGACGCCGGGCTCCTCCAGGTTCACGTACCAGTTCTGGAAGCGGCCCCGTTCGTCCCGGAACCACCAGACCGAATGTGCCGCGCCCGTGGGCAGGAACTTCAGCACGGGCGGCCCGTTCCAGCGGGTCTGGGCGAGCCGGTAGGAGGAGGTGATCCACTCGGCGAACGGCATGGCCCGCATGCCCAGGCCCGCCTCGGTCACCTCGTGCGCCACCGGATTCTCCCGGGCCACCCAGAGCAGCAGCCCCCGGTCGTCGTCAAGGACCACGCGGGCCGACCGGACCCAACCGATCCGGCCGTGCCGCACGTTGCGGTGCAGGATCAGCCGACCCGGTGCGAACCGGTCGACCGGATCACCCGGACGCACCTCAGTAGGCGCGGGCCAGGACGGCCACCAGGTCGGGCTCGTCCTCCGAGTCCGGCACCGAGCCGTCGGCCCGCAGCAGGCACCGGACGGTGACGCCCTGGCCGTTCGCCGCGGTCTCGCCCTCGACGCCGACCGCCGACCACGGCACCTTGGCCCAGCCGGTGGCGGCCGCCTCGATCGCCTCGGCCAGCGTGCCGACCTCGACGGTGTGGGACCGCCGGAACTCCAGCGCCTGGTCGTGCAGCGCCTGCTGGTCCGCGTCCAGCGCGGCGAGCACCGCACCCACCACGTCGGCGACCGGGACCGGCGCCTTCGAGCCGTCCGTACGCCGGACCACCACCGCGTTGCCGGCGGCCAGGTCGCGGGGGCCGACCTCGACGCGCACCGGGTAGCCGCGCAGCTCGGCGTCGACCGCGCGGCGGCCGAACGCCGTGTCGGTCCGGTCGTCCAGCGCGACCCGGACCCCGGCGTCACGCAGCGCGTCGCACAGCTTGTTCGCCGCCTCCGCCACGCCCTCGCCGTCCTTGACGATCATCACGTACGCCTGGACCGGCGCCAGCTTCGGCGGCACCCGCAGGCCGTTGTCGTCGCCGTGGCACATGATCAGGCCGCCGAGCATGCGGGTCGAGGTGCCCCACGAGGTGGTCCAGGCGTGCTCCCGGCCGCCCTCCGCGGAGGAGTAGCTGATGTCGAACGCCTTGGCGAAGTTCTGACCCAGCTCGTGGCTGGTGCCCAGCTGGAGCGCCTTGCCGTCGCCCATCATGCCTTCGCACGTGTAGGTGGCGGTCGCGCCGGCGAAGCGCTCGCGGGCGGTCTTCAGGCCGACCACCACGGGGATGCCGAGCACGTTGACCATCAGGTCCTCGTACGCCTCGTGCAGGATGCGGCGGGCGTAGGCCCGGGCGTCCTCGCGGGTCGCGTGCGCCGTGTGCCCCTCCTGCCAGAGGAACTCGCTGGTGCGCAGGAAGATACGGGGGCGCAGCTCCCAGCGGACCACGTTCGCCCACTGGTTGAGCAGCAGCGGCAGGTCCCGGTAGGAGTCGATCCACTTGGCCATGAACTCGCCGATCACCGTCTCGCTGGTGGGGCGGACCACCACCGGCTCGGCGAGCTGCTTGCCACCACCGTGGGTGACGACGGCCAGCTCCGGCGAGAAGCCCTCGACGTGCTCGGCCTCGCGCTTGAGGTAGCTCTCCGGGATGAAGAGCGGGAAGTACGCGTTCTCCGCGCCGGCCGCCTTGATCCGGGCGTCCATCTCGGCCTGCATCCGCTCCCAGATGGCGTAGCCCGCCGGTCGGATGACCATGGTGCCCCGCACCGGGCCGTTGTCGGCCAGCTTCGCCTTGGCGATCAGGTCCTGGTACCAGCGGGGGAAGTCCTCCGCACGGGGAGTGAGCACGCGTGCCATGACCGCACATCCTATGCGCCGGGCGGGCCACCGCTGCGCCCGGGAGGCGGCGCGCGCCGTGTCGCGCCGCGCGACCGTAGACTTCGACGACGATGGGTGAGCTTCCAGCCGACGGCTCCGGGTCACGGCGCGACGCCGGACGCGCCGAGCCGGAGGTGTCGAACGACGGCTCCGGGTCGCCGCGCGGCGCCGGACGCGCCGAGCCGGAGGTGCCGGCGCAACGGCTGCGGGACGCGATCGTCGACGCCGCCCGCGCGCAGACGATCGCCGCGGGCTGGGACGGCGTCCGGATGGGCGGGGTGGCACAGGCCGCCGGGGTCAGCCGGCAGACCGTCTACAACGAGTTCGGCAGCAAGGCCGGCCTGGCCGAGGCGCTCGCCCGGCGGGAGGTGGACCGCTTCGTCGGGGAGGTCCGCGCCGCCCTCGACGCGCACGGCGCCGACGTGCGGGCCGCGGCGTACGCGGCCATCCGCCACACCCTCGCCGCCGCCGCGGACAACCCGCTGGTCAAGGCGATCCTGACCAGCGCCCGGGGCGGCTCCGACGAGCTGCTGCCCTACCTGACCACCCGGTCCGAGCTGGTGCTCGCCGAGTCGTCCGCGGCCCTGCTGGAGTGGGCCGACCGGCACCTTCCGGAGGGCGACCGAGCGGCCCAGGCCTTCGCCGCCGACACCATCGTCCGCCTGGTGGTCAGCCACATCGTGCTCCCCCGGTCCCCGGTGGACGACACCGCGGACCAACTGGCCACCCTGGCCCTCCACCTGTTCCACAGCGCCGCCACCCACCCGGCGGGTTGATCAAGGAGTTTGCGTCAGGAACAGCCCGTCCCCTGACGCAAACTTCTTCATCAACGAGAAGTGGGGAGGACCCGGCCGCGGAGGATGATGCGGGACGGGGTGCGGACCACGCGCAGGTCGCGGCGGGGGTCCTCGGGGTAGACGGTCAGGTCGGCCAGGCCGCCCTCCACCAGGCCGGGGAAGCCGAGCCACTCGCGCGCCCGCCAGGAGGCGGCGGCCAGCACGTCCTCGGCGGACATGCCGGCCTGCTCGTGCAGGAGCAGCATCTCCTCGGCGGCCAGCCCGTGGTCGATGCCGCCGCCCGCGTCGGTGCCCACGTAGATCGGCACCCCCGCCTCGTGCGCGGCACGGACCACCTCGGGGAACCGGTCGCGCAGCGCGAGCATGTGGTCGGCGTACCCGGGGAACTTCGCGCGGGCCTGCTCGGCGATGTGGCCGAAGGTACGGATGTTGATCATCGTGGGGACCAGCGCGGTGCCCTGCCGGGCCATCAGGTCGACGAGGTCGAGGCTCAACCCGGTGCCGTGCTCCACCGAATCCACCCCGGCCCGCACCATGATCTCCACGGCCGACTCGGAGAAGGTGTGCACGGCCGCGCGTACGCCGGCGGCGTGCGCGGCGGCGACCGCGGCGGTCATCGTGTCCGCGTCCCAGGCCGGCGCCAGGTCACCGACCCCCCGGTCGATCCAGTCGCCGACCAGCTTGACCCAGCCGTTGCCGGCGGCGGCCTGCGCGGCCACCGTCGCGGCCACCTCGGCCGCGCCGACCTCCACCCCGATGTCGCGCAGGTAGCGCTTCGGCGGCGCGACGTGCCGGCCGGCGCGGGCCAGTCGCGGCAGGTCCGGCTCGTCGTCGAGTTCCGGGTACGGGTACGGCGAGCCGGCGTCGCGGATGGCCAGCACGCCGGCGTCCCGGTCGGTGCGGGCCAGCTCGCGGGCCTGGTCGAGGGAGGTGATCGGGGCGCCGCCACGGGCGATGCCGATGTGGCAGTGGGCGTCGGTCAGGCCGGGCAGCACGAAACCGCCGTCCACGACCGTCTCGGCGCCGGGCACCGGTTCGAAGGTGACCCGGTCGCCGACCAGCCAGACGTCCCGGACCTCGTCGTCCGGCAGGAGCACACCGCGCACATGCAGAGCCATGTGCACAGTCCTACCCGATCACGTCCGCGAGCGTGTTACGAGCCCGCCACCGCACGGCGACGGCCCCGCCCCGGAGTTGGGGACGGGGCCGTCGGCGCGCGGTCAGCGGGGGCGGTTGTCGCCCTTGCCGAGCTTGTTGAAGTCGATCTTCGGCAGCTTGAAGCCCGGCGGCAGGCCCTGACCGCCGGCCAGGTCGCCCGGGTCGAGGCCCGGGGGGAGCTGCGGCATGCCGCCCGGGAAGCCGCCCGGCACCCCGGCGCCGGTGCGCGGCCGCCCACCGCCCTTGGTGCCCTTGCGCTTGTTCTTCGGCGACTTGGTCGCCTTGCGCCGGCCCCCGCCGGGCAGGCCCATCATGCCGCCCATCTGCTTCATCATCTTCTGCGCCTCGGCGAAGCGGTTGAGCAGCTGGTTGACGTCCATCACGGTGACCCCGGAGCCGCTGGCGATGCGGGCCCGGCGGGAGCCGTTGATGATCTTCGGGGTGGTGCGCTCGGCCGGGGTCATCGACCGGATGATCGCGGTGACCCGGTCGAAGTGCTTGTCGTCCAGCTCGGCGAGCTGGTCCTTCATCTGCCCCATGCCGGGCATCATGGCCAGCACGTTGGCGATCGGGCCCATCCGCCGCACGGCGATGAGCTGGTCGAGGAAGTCCTCCAGGGTGAACTGCTCGCCGCCCATCAGCTTGGCGGTCATCTTCTCCTTCTGATCGGCGTCGAAGGCCTGCTCGGCCTGCTCGATCAGAGTGAGGACGTCGCCCATGCCGAGGATCCGGCTGGCCATCCGGTCGGGGTGGAAGACGTCGAAGTCCTCCAGCTTCTCGCCCGTGGAGGCGAACAGGATCGGCTGACCGGTGACCTCCCGGACCGACAGGGCGGCGCCACCGCGGGCGTCGCCGTCGAGCTTGGAGAGGACCACGCCGGTGATGCCGACGCCGTCGCGGAACGCCTCGGCGGTGCGGACCGCGTCCTGACCGACCATCGCGTCGATGACGAAGATGACCTCGTCGGGCTGGACCGCGTCGCGGATGTCGGCGGCCTGCTGCATCATCTCGGCGTCGATGCCGAGCCGGCCGGCGGTGTCGACGATGACGATGTCCCGGGCGGCCCGCTTGGCGTGCTCGATCGAGTCGCGCGCGACCTGCACCGGGTTGCCGACGCCGTTGCCGGGCTCCGGGGCGTACACCTCGACGCCGGCCCGGCCACCGAGCACCTGGAGCTGCCCGACGGCGTTGGGGCGCTGGAGGTCGGCGGCGACCAGCAGCGGCTGGTGGCCCTGGGCCTTGAGCCAGCGGGCCAGCTTGCCGGCGAGGGTGGTCTTGCCGGAGCCCTGCAGACCGGCCAGCATGATCACGGTCGGCGGGTGCTTGGCGAACTGGAGCCGCCGCCCCTCGCCGCCGAGGACGTTGATCAGCTCCTCGTTGACGATCTTGATGATCTGCTGGGCCGGGTTGAGCGCCTGGGAGACCTCGGCGCTGCGTGCCCGCTCCTTGACGTTCGCGATGAAGCCCTTGACGACCGGCAGGGCGACGTCGGCCTCCAGCAGCGCCATGCGGATCTCGCGCGCGGTGGCGTCGATGTCGGCGTCGGTGAGCCGACCCTTGCCGCGGAGCTTGGTGAAGATCCCGGACAGGCGGTCACTCAAGGTGTCAAACACACGAACATCCCGTTTGTCAGTGTTACGGCGGGCACAACGCGGCCGACGTACACCAGCCGGCCACAGCTAGCCTAGCCCGCCACCCGCACCCGCACCCCACGCCGTGGCAGCCACCGACCCACCCCTGGCCCCGTCGGCGCCCACCTTTCGACATCGTGACGCCACTCCCGCATGCGGCAGGGATGATATCTGCGCGACTCCGGCTCAATGCTCCCCGGAGGCCGCGGCCCGCACGGTAGGTATCCTTTTCCCTGGTGGCGTGGCGATGGGGGAAGGTCTGCGATGGGGGGCATCATTCATGTGTGCACCGGGAACCAGGCCCGGTCACCAATTGCCCTACGGCTGATGGAGGCCGGCCTCCGGGACCGATACGGTCGGGCAGCCGACTCGATCTTTGTGACGAGCGGCGGTACCCAGGGGCCGCCCGGCCGGCCGATGCAGCCCTTCGCCATTGCCGAGCTGGAACGCCGCGGTGTGCCCGCGGACCATTTCGTCTCACAATTGCTCGACCTGGACGCGGTGGCACGTGCGCACCTGGTCCTCACCGCCACTCGCAAGCATCGTGACGAGCTTGTCGCCCAGGTACCCAAGGCTCTCCCTTACACGTTCACCTGGCGAGAACTGGCGTGGCTGGTGCGCGGGCTCAAACCCGACGAGGTGCCCGGGAATTACGCGGTCGAACGGGCGGCCAACCTGGCTCGGGTGGTCAAGCAACGGCGCGGTTACCTGCAGCCGCTGCCGCCCAAGAGCTTCGACATCACCGACCCCATGGGTGGCACCAGACAGAACTACCGCGTCGCGGCGGACCAGATCGAAGAGGCGATCGAGACGATCCTGGGCGTGGTGTAACTCTGAGCCCTTTTCATCGAGATCATGCTGTTCGATGAAAGGGCTCATGGGGCGACGATGCGGCATCGGTCACGGGAAGCAGCGGCGGCGGCGGCGGCGGCGGCGGCGGCGGCTGCGAGTCAACCGCGCCAATCATGCCGACTGCTCGAGCGACTCATGCAAGGCGACCGGGTCGTCCATCCGGAAGGCCCACCGTCATAACCCGCCCAAGGCGGACAATCGGCTGCGGGACAGGTACTGGCCTGGGGGGCCGAGGCTCTTCGATCACCAAGGTCCATCCTCGCGGTTCTCTGACCGGTCAAGTCCGTTGCGCCTGCCGACCGCCGGGCGTTGCTGGTGCCGGGCCGGCGGTGGGGGCGTCGCTCGACCCTGTAGGGGCGCGGTCGCGGCCGCCGGCGCACGATCGGTATTGGGCGGCGCCATCACGGCCTGGGCAGCCTTGGCCGCCGCAGCCCCCGTCCAGCCGCTGGCCTGGTCGCCGTAGTAGCCGTCCTTTTTCTTCCGCTTGACCCGGTTTGCCACTACGCCGAGGATGCGGGCATCGACGTTCCGAAGGGCCTCGATCGAGGTCTCGAGCTCGTCGGTCTTGGTCGAGCCGACCCGGGTCACCACGAGTGCACCGTCGGTCGCCCGCGCCAGCACGGCGGCATCGGTAACCGGCAGCAGCGGAGGCGAATCGAAGATCACGGTCATGCCGCTCGCTACCAGGCCCGCGACCAGGTCGGCGAGGCGGCGTGTGCCGAGAAGTTCGCTGGGGTTTGGCGGGGTCGGACCGGAGGTCACCACATAGAGCGGCAGCTCGCGCCGCCAGTGGTGCATCGCGGCCTCGATCGGCACGTCGCCGATGAGCACGCTGGTGAGGCCGACGCCACCCGGCAGCCCGAACAGTGTGGCAATCATCGGCTTGCGGAGGTCTCCGTCGATGAGGACGACCCTCTCGCCGGATTGGGCGAGCGCGATAGCCATGTTCGCGGCAACGGTAGACTTGCCCTCGCTGGGGACCGAGCCCGTAACCACAAGGCTACCGATCCGCCCGTCGATCGAGAGAAAGCGGATGTTGGTCCGCAGCCGGCGGAACTCCTCGGCCCGCAGTCCCGTCGGGTCGTCGGCGATCAGCGCTTGCACCTTCATCTTCGGGTCGTCCCCGATCTCGCCCACGACGGCCGCGTCCGCTACCAGGGCGGCCTCTCGCCGGCCGCGAATGGTCTTGTCCAGCGTATGACGCAGGACCGCGAGCCCCACGCCGCTAGCGAGGCCGACAAGGAGCCCGAGCGCGAGGTTGAGTTTGGTCCTCGGCGAGACGGGTTCGGCCGGCAACGAGGCGCTCTTGGTGATGGTCGCCTTGACCAGCGACGCTTTGCCACCCGTCGGGGTCTCGAGGTCGACGATGAACTTGGACACCTGACTCGCGACGGCATTGGCGATGTCCCGGGCCAGCTGGGGCGACGGGTCAATCACGGAGATGTCCAGCAGAACAGTATTCGGCGGAGATTGCGCGGTGATCTCTTCGGCAAGTTCGTCGGCGGTGTAGGGAAGCTGGAGGGATTGGATGACTTCGTTCGTCACGGTCGGGCTGTCCACGATGTCGACGTATGACTTCACCCGTTGCTGAGCGAACGTGCCGCCCTGGTTGAGGTCCGCCGCACCTGCGTCGGTGCTGCTGATCGAGACGAACAGTTGCACATCCGCCTGGTACACCGGGGTTTGAACCGATGAATATACACCAGCGGCCGCGCCGCCCACTGCGGTCACGAGCACCACAAGAAACCAGTGCGCCCGCAGCGCACGCAGGTACTGCGTGATGTCCATAATGCTCCGAACGTCTCGTTTGGCCGCTGCGGTCGTCGCCAGTTTAGCAACGTCGTCGGATTCGGCAGGCATACCGATGACGATGATCAAAATCGCCGCAGGCACGCCGGGCGCTCCCATCTCGCGACAAGATCCCGCAGAGCGGCGAAACTCGGGGCAATCGGGCAGAATCCGGTCTTGACAGATCGCCTCCCGAATGCTTTGGTGGCGTGTCAGCTTGGGTGCGGCCACGCGATCAGATCCTGTGTCTGGAAGGGCGATGAGAGCAATCGTGAACGATCGCGGGCCGACGGCAGGAGCTCTGATCGCCGAAAGCCAGGAGTTGGACGCGCGATGAGAGTGACGATCCTGGGCGGTCATTACGCGCCTGAGCCGACCGGGAATGGCCCCTATACGGCGGGACTGGCGAACGGGCTCGTGGCACGGCGGCACGATGTGCGCGTGATCACCACCCACCCGGACTATCCCGAGTGGCGAGTGACGGAGGGCTCCGGCGGCTGGTCCGTATCTGATGAGGTCGACGGAGTCCGAGTCCAGCGGTTGGCGCACTATGTGCCGGCGAGACCGATCGGTGGGCGCAGGTTGCTCTCTGAGCTCAGTCTCGGGATCCGCTTTCTAACCGCCCGGTGGCATCGTCCCGATGTTGTGTTGCTCGTGTCGCCGAACCTGATAGCCAGTGCGCTCGCCGCGCTCCGCGCTCGCCGGTCACGTGGTCACGCGACCGGCATCTGGATCCAGAATCTCTACAGTCTGGGCATAACCGAGACGGGCCAGGGCGGCAGGTCTGCGGCAACCGCGCTAAAGGCATTGGAGTCCCGCACGCTCCGCTCCGCGACCGGCGTCGTCGTAATTCACGACAGATTCCACTCTTTCGTCACAGAGACCCTGGGCGTGCCAACGGGACGCGTCGAGGTAATTCGCAACTGGTCCCACGTTGACCCGCCGATGGAGGTCGATCGGGCGGCCGTCCGGAACCGACGTGGCTGGGACCCCGACGTTACCGTGATCCTTCACGCCGGCAACATGGGCGCAAAGCAGGGCCTTGAGAACGTCGTTGAGGCGGCTCGACTCGCTGACCGACAGCGCGCGCCTGTACGGTTCGTGCTCCTCGGCGACGGCAACGAATGCGCTCGCCTGCATTCTCTCGCCAGGAATGTGACCTCCATCGAATTCGTAGCACCCCTTCCGGACGATGAATTCAGGCAGACGCTGGGAAGCGCCGACATCCTTCTCGTCAACGAGCGTGCGGGGATGAAGGAGATGTCGGTGCCGAGTAAGCTCAAGACGTACTTCTCCACATCGCTCCCAGTGCTGGCGGCTACGGATGAGGCGAGCGTAACCGCCAGCGAGATCGATGCTGCCGGAGGAGGAACGAGAGTCGCAGCGGCCATCCTCAGGCCCTGCTGGATGCCGCCCTCTCGCTCTCGGCAGATCCAGCGCGGGCGCGCGCCCTTGGGGCGGCAGGACGCCGCGACGCCGTCTTGGCGAAGGATGCGACGCTCGACCACGTTGAACAGTGGTTGGTGGCTTTGGCCGAGGGGCGTCACAGCATGACTCGACGGCAGCGTATCAATTCGATGGAGGTCTTGGCTCAGTGAAGCGAGCACTTATCACCGGCATAACCGGTCAGGACGGCTCCTATTTGGCGGAGCTATTGCTTGCCAAGGGGTACGAGGTCCACGGCCTCATCCGGCGTGCCTCCACATTCAACACGAGTCGGATAGACCACCTCTACGTCGACCCGCACGAACCGGGCGCGCGACTGTTCCTGCATTACGGTGACCTGAGCGACGGGGCACGGCTCGTGACGTTGCTGCAACGGATCGGCCCGGATGAGGTATACAACCTCGCCGCTCAATCGCATGTGCGGGTGTCGTTCGACGAGCCGGAACACACGGCGGACACGACCGGAACGGGGTCGGTCCGGCTGCTGGAGGCAGTGCGGCTGGCGGGCATGGAAACCCGCTTTTACCAGGCGTCCTCGTCCGAGCTGTACGGCGCGACGCCGCCGCCGCAGAGCGAGACCTCACCCTTCTATCCGCGGTCGCCCTACGCGGCTGCGAAGCTCTACAGCTACTGGATCACTAAGAACTATCGTGAGGCCTACGGGCTGTTCGCGGTCAACGGCATCCTTTTCAACCACGAGTCCCCACGCCGCGGCGAGACGTTCGTCACGCGCAAGATCACTCGGGCTGTCGCCGCGATCAAGGCCGGCAAGCAGCGTCACCTGTATCTGGGGAATCTCGAGGCAGTTCGCGACTGGGGCTATGCGCCCGAATATGTCGAGGGTATGTGGCGCATGCTGCAGGCCGACCAGCCCGATGACTACGTGCTCGCCACTGGCGTCGGCGTCACCGTCCAGGAATTCGTGGAAATCGCCTTCAGTTGCGTCGGGCTGGATTGGCGCGAGCACGTCCGGTTCGACGAGCGCTACCTACGCCCCACCGAGGTCGATGCATTGATCGGGGACGCGACCAAAGCGCGAGAGCACCTCGGGTGGAAGGCGACGATCGACGGCCGGGCGCTGGCCAAGCTCATGGTCGACGCCGACGTTGAGGCTTTGGCGCATGCCGGCAATCCGTGGAGCGACAAGGTTGATCTCGCATCCTGGAGGAGCGCGTGAGCGACGACGGCCTCAGCTACACGCCGGGAAAGCTGGACCGTGACGCACCCTTCTACGTCGCAGGTCACCGTGGGCTCGTGGGCAGCGCCATCTGGCGCAAACTCAAGGCCAGCGGGTTCACCAAGCTGGTGGGCAAGACCTCGGCCGAGCTGGATCTGCGCGACCGGGACGCCACGTTCGCGTTCATGGCCGAGACCAAGCCGCGGTACCTACTTTTGGCTGCAGCCAAGGTCGGCGGGATCCTGGCCAACAGCACCTACCCGGTGGACTTCCTCAGCGAGAACCTGCGCATCCAGACCAACGTGCTCGACGCGGCGCTCGCCAACAATGTGGAACGTGTGCTGTTCCTCGGTTCGTCATGCATCTACCCCAAGTACGCCGAGCAGCCCATCCGCGAGGAATCCCTGCTGACCGGGCATCTCGAGCCGACCAACGACGCCTACGCCATAGCCAAGATCGCTGGGATCCTCCACGTGCAAGCCGTCCGCCGTCAGTACGGTCTGCCATGGATCTCCGCGATGCCAACGAACCTCTATGGCCCCAACGACAACTTCTCGATTACCGGGTCGCATGTGCTGCCGGCACTGATTCGGCGCTACGACGAGGCCGTCCGCACTGGCGCGAGCGCAGTGACGAACTGGGGCTCCGGCACGCCTCGGCGGGAGTTCCTGCATTCGGACGACATGGCCGACGCCTGCCTCTTCCTGTTGGAGCACTACGACGGACCGAGCCAGGTTAATGTCGGCACCGGCAAAGACGCCACCATCCGCGAGGTCGCTGAGCTGGTGGCCGAGGCAGTCGGCTACACCGGCCGTACCGAGTGGGACACGTCTAAGCCAGACGGAACGCCGCAGAAACTCCTCGATGTCTCCACGCTTCGTGATGCTGGCTGGACGGCCAGGACCGGGCTCCGCGAAGGCATCGCCTCGGTGGTCGAGGCCTATCGAATGACCGCGTGGGACAAGGCCGATGTCCACTGAGCAGAATGCGTCCACGATCCCAGCGTGTTCAGGATTTCCGGGAGAAGCGATGCCGCTGCAGAGACATGCCCCTGCGATTGGGATCTGTCCGTGCTCCATCACTTATCTAGGGCGATCGGAACAACGATGAGGCTGACCGGCACGCGTGGCACCGGCAGAATTTTGGTCGTTGAGCCAAATCCCAGCGGCCATCGACTGCACTATGTGCGACTAATAGTAGAGCGTGCGATTGAACTCGAGCGTGAATTCAGCGTCGCGCTCCGACCTGGTGTCGAGGACACGGATGAGTTCAAGGCACACCTCTCCGATGTCAATCTCGGAACCATCCTCAGAACTTCCTCGAACACTATCAGCGAGTTGCTGTCACTAGCACGCCAGTCCTCCGCTGAACTCATAGTTGTTCCAGACGGGGACGAAATTGCAATCAGGCTTGGAGCCGGCGCGCGATGGGCAAGCGATGCACAATTGTCGCTCCTCGTAATGCGGCCCACCGCTCAGGGACATCGGCGCACGTTGTTCAATCCCGCTCGAAGGATAGTTCGTCGAGCGCTGCTCGCGGCAGCATCGGCGCGGCCCAGAGTGCGCGTTACGACCTTGAGAAGCAGCTGGATCGCACCAAGCCGGTTGGGTAGGACCGTTGGCGACCCGATCTCTATCACCGTGGCGCCGCCCGATCGCTCCGCAATTCGTTCGAAGCGGGGGCTTGACCCAGATCGGTTCTGGTTCACGGTTCTTGGAGCCGTGACTGAACGGAAGAACGCGGACATCGTGGCCCAAGCGTTGCTGGCGCAGCCATCCCGGGCGGTGGGACTAGTGGTGGCTGGGAAGATCCAGCCCTCCGTGCTCGCGAGGCTCCAAGACCTTCTTCCCCAGTTCTCGGAAATGGGCGTCGGATTGGTGATAGTCAACCGCGTCCTGACCGATGGTGAACTCGACGAGTACGTGGTGGCGAGCGACTGCTTGGTGCTCGCTCATTCAAACGAAGGACCAAGCGCGCTATTCGGCAAGGCACTGATCGCCGGAGCGCCTGTCCTGGCGGCCGGTGCTCGGTCTCTACGCACTGACGCAAGGACGATGCCCAGTCACGCGAACTGGGTGCCACTCTCCGTCGAGTCGCTGGCACAGGGCATGACACAAGTGCTATCGAGCGAAAGACCAAAGCCAGCTGATCTTCCGGATCCTCGACAATTCGCGGAGGCGCTCCTGTGAACAGCGCGTTCGTCTACGCGGACCTCGCTCGCTATGATGCGAGCCTCGGCGGTAAATATGGGACGCAGATTGGATAACAGCGGCAACGCGCGCGTTCACGAGCGTAGTTCGGGCCGTGTCGCCACGGCGCAATATCCTCCCCGGCACCAGCGCCTGCGCTCAGTTGGCGCCCAAGCTGTGATGCTGGCATTCGCGTCGGGCTCGGCGCAACTCTTGGTGGCGGGTGTCTACATCCTTGCGGCGCGGGACGCCGCACCGGCTTACTTCGGCGTCGTCGTTACGTCGGTGGCCATTGGAACTGCCGGCGCTGGTCTACTGGACCTCGGCACCAACGCGCTATGGATGAGGGAACTATCACGGAACACGATAGCCCCTTCTGATCTGGATGCGCGAGTCCGTACGAAGCTCGCGATCGGCGCTCTCGCGGCTGCATCGTGGGCCATAACCGTCGCTTGGTTCCAGCCCGCGTTGAGTGTCGCTGGAGTGATCCTGTTCTCGGTGACCGCAAGCCAGACAATGCTTGTGCCCCTGCGAGCGAAGAAGCGAGGCGGTACAGTGGCTCTTCTGCTGGTCTTAGAGAGACTGGTAGCGGTCGCCGTATTTGCGCTGCTAACGCTCTCGGGCGCGTCGGGGCGGTTGTCGCTATGGATCTCTTTGGCAGTAGGAAGTATTAGCATGGCCGTGGTGGCATACTCTGTCCAGGCCGGCCATTCGAGACTTCGCCTAACGGGCTGCGGCTTTGCAAATCCATGGCGGGGAACACGCCACTATGCGCTCGGCTCCCTTGCCCTAAGCGCTCAGCAGTTTGATCTGCCCATACTGGGCGGCGTCGCGGGAGCCACCGCGGCGGGCATCTATGGCGGCGTCAATAGGTGGACCCAGCCCATGGGACTACTCGCTACAGCCTTCTCATCCGCCGCCGCGCCTTTTGTCGCAGGGGCGACGGATTGGAAATCCGCGCGGCAACATGTGACGAAAGCCGCTTGGGTGCTGGCCCTCGGAATTGCGGCATGCTGCGCCGTAATATTGGTCGCACCAAGGGCCGTTGAAATGTTGCTTGGCCAAGAATATGCTGGATCCGCCCCTGTTTTGCGGTGGCTTGCCGCAGGCGCAATACTCGTAACTATTAACCAACCACTTGCGTCCTTCCTTCAGTCCAGGGCGTATGAAAAGATGGTTGCGTATGCATTAGTAGGATCGGTAGCCGTGCAGCTCTGCCTGGTGGTCGCACTTGGCTCGACCATGGGGGCCAAGGGTGCGGCGATTGCGTATTGCGTACTACAACTCACCGTGTTTGCATCGCTCGCCATCTGCATGAGGGCGGCATATCGAAGAGAGAATGGTCGAGCCATTAAATGAACCCGGAGAGGATCGCTCAGACCTTGCTCTCTGCTCGCATTGGTTGGGCGCAGACGCTGGCGCATCCGCTGGAAGAGGAGTGGACTCTGCGCGGAGTGGAGAGCCGGATCCTCTACCCTCGGCCCAACATGGAATGGTAAAGGCCGTCTCGCCCGGTCGCTAGGCCTTCGGCGCGGCTGCTCAGAAGCTTCGCACCAGACGCTGTGCTTGCTCGCAGCTTCCTGCCAGCCCGCGTTCGGCAGCAAGGCTTGGCGGCAGAACCAGGTTGGAGGCACAAATGCGATTCGCGAGGCACGATGCCGTTGCCCTCCTTCAACGTCTCGTAGATCTGTGGGATAAGGCATATGGGGAGGCAGAAGTCCACGCACCTTCTTGCCCGGCAGCTTCGCAGCATGCCGCGGGTAGCGGGCGGTTGCCTTCGATGGCTTTCCCAACCTCAAGCAGCGGGGCGAGCGACTTGTGCGCTCCGACCTGGCCAGTAAATGAGTTTGCAAGGTTGGTGCAGAACGTTGAAATCTGAGCGCGCGGAGCCACCATGTGATCGGTTGTCGCGACCTACTGACTTACGCCTTCGGAACTCGCGACGTATAGTCATTGGCGTATATTGCATAGCCTCCGGGATCCTCGGCGCCGTATTGGCTGTACTTACCGGTGACCCGCTATGGGGTTTAGTGACTATGCTCCTTGTCATTGGCATTATGCTTGTGCAGGGCATGGTCGGTGCGCGGGGAATTCTAGCAGGGTTGTTGTTCTTCCTAATCCCCCCTGGAGTGCTCGGAGAGAGTTCCTTATTGCGAACACTCGTCGCGCTGGCCGGCCTTGCCGCAATCGCACTCACATATCGGCCCTCGTCGAAGACCCGAGCGACAGTTGCGATCCTGTTTAGTGTTAGCTTCATTGCGCTAGCAGTCAGCGTCAGCCTTGTCGGCGGAACGTATTTGGCCTTGGCCTATGTTATTGCCGGGGTCGTTGCCGTGCTAGCCATTTCGCGAGTAGAGTTTGTTACAGCCACAGTCTGCGGGATTGCATGCGTTATCGCTCCACTTGCATGTTCATACGGTCTTACTCTAGCGTCTGGATTTGCCGGGAACGAAATCGGTTCATCAACTTTCGGTAGTAGGCAGGTCGAATTTTACATGCCGTTCACGTTGGCGACCAGTGGGCCCCCATTCATTGAAGGGTCGCGGCGGTTCGCTCCGCTCGTTGGTGAGCCGGGCCTTGCAGTGTTCTACTTTATTCCGATCATCACTCTGATCGCCGTGACGCGCCTTGACAATCGCCTAAGGGCTCTCGCCGTCAGCGCCGTCATTGTCGCGGCCACTTTCACGCAGTCGCTAGGGACACTAATTGCGATTGGAGCAGGTCTACTCGGCTTCATTCTGGCGCACCTTGCGTTCAGGAAGCGACGGCCAGCTGCTGCGACCATATTTGCTTTGGTGGTCGCATTGATTGCGTTCCCCCTGGTCACCTATGTGCTCATGTATAAGGCTGGCATCGCGGCCGAATCCACCAGTGACCGCGGTATCATCGATTCGGGCAGCAGATCCTCAGCATCATTGGGAAACATAAACCTGATAGTTGCATATTCGCACGATGTTCGTCTCGCGATAGCCTTGACGTGCGCGCTTATCGCGATCGGTCTCCCCGCCGTCCGCCACCTCGGAGGGCTCCTTGCATTCGTCATGTTCGCCACCACGGCCGTGTTCGCTCAGCCCACCCAATGGCAAATCGGTGGATGGATGCTGCTGGCCATGGCGGTCGTCGTCGCGAGTTCTCCAGCAGGCTCTGCGCTGCCATCTGGCCAGAGCAGGACCAGCAAGGGCTGGCAAAGCAGGAGCCATTTTCATCCTGCGTAGCGGTCGGTTTCGACGTGGTGCAGGACGAGGATGGCCTGCACATCGCGGTGGCGCGGCGGGGACAGCAGCCCAGCTTGGCCAGGATCTTCCAGGTCTTGAGGGTGGCGATAGCTCGTTCGCCGCGCCGGAACTTGTCAAGGTCGGTGGGACCAGTGGGTGTTACGCCGCTTGGGGTAGTGGTTGATCGGTTGCCGGTGCGGGCGGGTTGATCCAGACGGCGTCGGGCAGGTGCAGGGCTTTCGGTCTGGGCCGGCGGGTGAAGCGTTCGGGGTGGGCGGTCCAGGCGGTGTCGAGGGCCTGTTCGCGTTGTTTCTGTTGAGTGGCGGCGTGGCCGTAGTGGACGTCGGCGGGGGTGTGCAGCCCGATGCCGGCGTGGTGGTGTTCGTGGTTGTACCAGGTGAAGAACGTGTCGCAGAACGCGCGGGCGTGGGCCAGTGACCCGAAGCGTTCGGGGAACGTGGGGTGGTACTTCACGGTCTTGAACGCGGCTTCGGAGAACGGGTTGTCGTTGCTGACCCGGGGTCGGGAGTGCGTGCGGGTGATGTGCAGGTCGGCCAGGAGTGTGGCGACGCGTGTGGAGGTCATGGAAGTGCCGCGGTCGGCGTGCACGACCTGCGGGACGCCGTGGGTGGTGATGATCTCGGTGATGAAGTCGTGGGCGATCTCGGCGCTTTCTCTGGCGGCGACATGGTGCCCGACGATGTATCGCGACCAGATGTCGATCATGACGTAGGCGTCGTAGTAGACGCCCTTGGCCGGGCCGGGGAGCTTGGTGATGTCCCAGGTGAACACCTGCCCCGGCCCGGTCGCGGTCAGCTCCGGACGGGCCCGGGTGGGGTGTCGGGCCTGGCGGCGCCGGTCGACGACCTGATCGTTGGTGCGCAGGATGCGGTAGAGGGTGGAGATCGAGGCCAGGTAGACGCCCTCGTCGAGCAGCGTCGCGAATGCCTCGGTCGGGGTGGTGTCGACGAACCGGTCGCTGTCGAGCACCGCCAAAACGTGAGCGCGTTCAGCGTCGGACAGTCGGTTCACCGGCGCCGGCCGCGACGCCGGCGCACGCCCATCAGGGGTCCGGGCGCGTCGGTGGGCGGTGCTGCGGGCGATCCCGGTCAACCGGGCCGCACTGCGGGTCGACGTCGCTGCGGCGAGCAACTGGGTGTGGGCGTCGGTCAGGGCTCGGTCGGCTTGGTGTCGGTGTCCGCGCTCTCGGAGATCTCGGCCAAGAGCGCGTGTGCTTTTCCCATGATGTCCAACGCCGCCTCGGTCCGGGCGATCTTGCGGTTGGCCAGCTCCAACTGGCGGCGCAGCCGAGCGATCTCGGCCTGTTCCCCACTCGGGCGTCCGACGCTCTGACCGGGCTTCTTCCCCTCCAGCAGACCGGCATCACGGGCGCGGCGCCACTCACTCATCAACGACGAGTACAAGCCGTTACGGCGCAGATACCCGTTGCCGTCGCCGTCGGCAACGGCTTGTTCGTACTCGGCGAGCAGCCGCAGCTTCTCCGCCGGAGGAAACGACCGCCGCCGTGGCCGGTCTGATCGAGGTCCTTCCGTGGCCATGACCCCATCGTGCCTGACGGACATATCTGTGCTGGGAATCGTCATCGAAGGAAGATCCATCCTCGCCCCGGGAGGGCTACTTGCTCTGAACCACTGGACTCACCCAACCCTGACACCCAGGGCGCGCGCGGATTCTCGCGTGCGTGCGGTTGACCGCCTTCTGCCGGTGTGACAGCTTCGGCCGGAAGCGGCGCCGCTTGAACGGGGTGCGCACGCTGTGCCCCGGGCGCCCTGGTAGCCCTAATGGGTTCAGAGCGGGTCGGGCTCTTGCCGCGACTCCTTTGGTATCCCCGGCACTCGATGCCTCGTCACAAGGCGGGAGCTTCGGCAGGGCCCGACCCGTTCGGTGAAGCCGGATCCGCTTGGATTCGTTCGTGGTTCGAGCCCGCCAGCACGGAACATCCCTCGGTCATCCGGGGCCAGCAGCCCTCGACGTAAGACGGGGAGCCGTGCCGGTCGCTGGGATCA
>NZ_JBEXGL010000019.1:0-112140 GCF_040607315.1 Micromonospora sp. NPDC005305
GTCTCCCAACGCCGGATCAAGAACGACCGACTTGCCGCAGTCGGCTTCACCTGGGGGCTGTCAGCGCTCAACCAGTCACCCGGCGCCCGAGCCCACTACGACCGGCGCCGCACCGCCGGCGACGGTCACGCCGCCGCCTTCCGCCACCTGTTCAACCGCTTCCTCGGCTGCCTCCACCACTGCCTGAAAACACGGCAGCACTACCGAGAAACGACGGCCTTCCCGATTCCGGCCGCAGCCACCATCGCCGCTTGACAGCTACGCCCATCGGATGTCTTGTCGGCGAACGTCATCACGTCCGCGCTGGTCAGTGCGTCGATGATGCCGTGGACGCGGGCGGCGGTGAGGTCGTGCGCCGAGCCCGGCAGCGCCGGTGAGGCCCACACGAGCCGGCCGGCGGCATCGGCGATGACCTGCACGTTCACGCCATGGCGCTTGTGCTTGCCGGAGCAGTACGGCTTCTGGTCGGCCACGCGGTCGATGGGAATCAGCGTGCCGTCCAGGATCGCGTACGCCAGGCGGCGGATGCGCCGCATGGCCGTGACCAGGTCCTCGGCGACCGCGGCGAGCAGCACGATTGCTTCCTGCACGTAGCGCCAGGCGGTGGCGACACCGACGGCGAACCCGGCGGCGAGCCGGGTGTAGGTGTCACCGTTGCGCAGGTGGGCCAGGGCGAGCAGGGCCTGCCGGCCCGGCGCGAGACGCCGCCACCGGGATCGATGCTGGCTACGGTGCTGGCGGATGAGGTCGGCGAGGTGGTTCAGGGTTCGGCTGGACAGGGGGATCGTGGAGGGGTAAGACAGCACGGGCGAGGCTCCCGGTCGGGGCATCGGATCTTGGTCGACTGCTGTCTTACCTGGAGCCTCGCCCTCATCGATCTCCGGGCTCGCCGCACCCGCCCTGAGCTGCAAGATCAGCTTGGAAAGGCTCCAGGTAAACCCTCCGGAGCCGCAGCGAGTACGCGACAGCCAGCCATCGGGCCATACGGGCTCTTCGAAGTTAGCGGGGATTGAGGTGTATGCGGGTTTTGCGGGTGGCGGCGGTTCGGGTTCTTAGCCCCGGGTTCTCCGGACAGGGCCCAAAGTAGAATTGGGCCTGTCTCGAAGGAATGCCATTGCCAGGCGCGAAGAGGAACCTCTCCCGAATTCCGTCAGGAAGCGGTGAAGCTGGTGATCGAGACGTCACGTTCGGTCGCTCAGGTCGCCCGTGAACTCGGTATCGGTGAAGGGACCCTCGGAAACTGGATCGCCGCGTACCGCCGGGATCACGCCGACGACGAGCCGGCGCTGAACGTGAGCGAGCGGGAAAGATTACGGCAGCTGGAACGAGAAGCGCGGGAACTGCGCATGGAGAACGAGTTCTGAAAAAAGCCGCGTACTTCGCCAAGGATCACCGGTGAGTGACTCGTTCGAGTTCATCGACGGCGAGTACGCGACAAACCCCATCCGACGATTCGCCCAGCCCGAACCTTCCCAGCCACACAGGTCGCTGGCGCCCGGAGCGTCCGATGTGTGTTCCGCCCAACACGATGCATCGAGAAGTCACCCAAGTCACTGAGGCGCCGTCGGGAGACGGCGAGGTTGGGACGTACCCCTTCAAGTCGGCCAGGGCGCGGGCCTTGGCTTCCAGGCCCGGTTCACGGTAGCGGGCGCTCTCCGACGAATAACCGAAGTCCGCCACGCTCGCCGCCAGGGTCGCCGCGGCGAATGCCGCCGATGCTCGGGCGACCCCCGATGCCGCCGCCCAGCGGACCGGCCGCGAGCAGCGCCGCCGCCTGCAGCTTGGTCCCGACGTTGGTCAGAAGGGTTCAGCTGCCGGGACCGGCGATGGTGGCAAGGGCGGACCACGTCACGCTAGACAAAACGGTCCCGCTGCGGGCGCGCCGGCCGACCGTAACAGATGGTGTACGGCGGGAGGTCACCGGTGACGAGACTGCCGGCGCCGACGATCGCGCCGCGCCCGATGCGTACGCCGCCGAGCACGACGGTCTGGAAGCCGATCAGCGTGTCACCCTCGATGACGATCGGCGGGGCGGCCGCCGTCCGCCCCTGAGTGAAGACCGTCTCCTCCGGGTCGTCGAACTGGTGGTCGTTGCTGATGAACGAGACATAACTAGAGATCAGCACGTCGTCGCCGATCGACGCATCGGTCTCGACATGAAAGCCGCGGCCGATGCTCACCCGATCACCGAAGTGCAGCGCGGTCGGCGGTTTCAGCACGGCGGCACCGCCGATCGAGAACTGTCGGCCGTGGCGGTACTTGCCACGCAGCACGAGCCGATGCACCAAGTCGCGGCGCTCGCGCTCGATCGAGCGGAGCCCACGTAACCACGGTGGCAGTGGCCGGTGAGGCGCACTCATCCGACCACCGCCACGAACGCCTCAGCCATCGCCTCCGAACTGTAGAGCGCCTGGGCCTCGTGCGAGATGTCCGCGGTGGCCTCGATCCACTCCTGCCGCCGGGCAAACTGTGTCACGAGTGCAGCGGCCAGAGCGTTCACGTCACGCGCGCGGAAGTAGACCGAATTGTTCTCACCGGCGAGCTCGATCTCCGGTGCGTGCGGTTCGTCGTCCGCGATAATCATGGGGACGCCGAACGCGAGGCTCTGGGTCAGCGCCAGTCCGGCGTAGCCAGGCGAGGTGGAGATCAGTGCATCCCCGTACAGCTCCTTAAGTGCCGACACATCGGAGATCCGGCCGGTGAAGCGGATCCGGCCGGCCAGGCCAAGGCGCTGGGCGAGCGCCTCGAGTTCGCCCCGCTGCGGACCGTCCCCGACCATGGTGAGTACGCAGTCCGGCGGCAGACCGGTTCCCGCGGCCTTGGCGAACGCATCGACCAGCAGTTCCGGCCGCTTGTCGGGCGAGAGCCGGCCGCAGTAGATCACGCCGGTGCGGGACCCGGTCACCGGAGCGACGGTAGGCTGCGTCGAGTTCGGGACGACGTGAATGGTGAGGCCCGGCTCGCGCGCGGCCAGTTCGGTTTCCTGACGGTAGGTATACACCATCATCTCGCCGCAGAGACGCCGCATGATCGACCGGATGGCGTCCGTGCGTGACTGGGGCCCGCTCCGCGGAAACGCGTGACCCCAGCCAACCGTGCGCCGTCCCAGCGCTCGGCGCGCCAAGATGAGTGCCCAGCTCGACAAGACCCGAGGGTTGAGTTCGAGCACCACGATGCGTGCCGGCAGCGCATTACGGAACAGGCCACCGGTCTGGATCAGCAACCGGCGGCCGGCGAGGAACCGGTTCCGCAGGTTGTGCCGGCGCCTGACAACCACGGCGGTGACCAGGGACGGCTCGAAGTAGATCGGGCCGGTCAGCACCAGCAGCCGGTCGCCGAGCGCGGCGCAGACCTGGTCCAGGAACGACTGCCGGTAATCCCCGATAGCGGTCTGCACGAGAACCACATCTGGCCGGCCGGTCATCCGCACGCTGCCTGGAGCACGTGCCCGAATTGACGGGAGATTGGGCCGATGGCGAAGTGGTCCTCGGCGTATTCTCGCGCCCGGATGCCCAGCTCCCGCACCAGCGTGGGGTCCGCGGCCAAGCCCGCGATCCAATCTGCCGCATCCACGATGCCGGCGGGCGACGGTGGCACAACCATGCCGCCGGCCGCGCGCACGTCCGTGGCTGCAGGGTTGTCGTCAGGCATCAGCGCCAGTACGGCGCGGCCCGCGGCCAGGTAGCTGAGTACCTTGCTGGGGATCGAGAACCGCCCGGCGGCTTTCTCAAGCACAGCGACCAGAACGTCCGCCGACGCGAGAGCCTCCGCCAGCTCCGCAGCCGGCTGGAACGGCAGGATCCGGAGGTGGTCCCCGCTGTGCGGGCGCAACATCTCGGCGCCCTCGCCCTCGGAAACAACGGTCATGGTGTTGTCCACACCTCGCCGGGTCAGCTCCTCGACCAGCGCACTGAGCAGCAACGGGTTGTGCTTGCGGCCTAGTGTGCCCGAGTACATCAGCCGGATCCCGCCGGGCGGGAGATCGTGCCGGAGAGCCCACCTGTTGTTGCGCGGGGCCGGCGTTATCTCGTCCAGCGGAGCCCAGTTCGGCACGAGATGCATTGACGGGCGGGACACGTTCCAGAGCTTGTACTGCTCGAGAAACGGCGCGCCGATCGCGACCACCGCGTCCGCGCCGAGGACGGTCTGCCGCTCCCGGCGCTCTAGGACGCGGCAGATCGGATCCGCCAGGGCCCGGGGCAGCCGCCGGCGTACCTCGTCGGCCATCGCGGCGGAGGTGATGTCCTGGTGCCACAGAATCCAGGGCAAGCCATCGCGCTTCAACGCCTGCCCGACGGAGCTGGCGATGTAGAGCGGGACGTTGCATAGCACTGTGACGTCGGGCCGAGCCGCCCGGAGGTGCCGGATCAGCACTTTTCGGTAGGCACGTTCGAACCGAAACCGGCCCGCCGGGCTGTACTTGACCAGGGACACACCCGCGCTGACCGGCAGGAACGTGAGGTGTTCCGGGTCCTGCGCCGTGCGTTCGAGGACGCCCTTCCCACTCACGTACTGGGCGGCGTAGCCGTGCTCGACGACGTGCCCCTGCGAGGCCAGACTGCGCGACAGCTGGGCCTGGAACGAGTGCCCGGCGAAGTCATGCAGATGGATTCTCATCGTTGAATCCGATCTCACAGCGCGGGACGGCCGGACCGTATGCGGTCGTAGATCCAGGCGTACGTCTTCTCGAGTCCCTCCTTGAGCGCAATCGACGGCTCCCAACCGTAGAGCGAACGGAACATCGTGTTGTCGCTGTTCCGGCCGCGGACCCCCTGCGGCGCGTCGAGCCGGTACTTACGCTCGAGCTGAACGCCGGCGATCGATTCCACGATGGATACCAGCTCATTGATGGAGACGAGTTCGGCGGAGCCGAGATTGACGGGCTCCGCGTTCTCTCCGGCCATGATTTCCCGAGTTCCACGCACGCAGTCATCGATGTACATGAAGCTGCGCGTCTGCTCGCCGTCGCCCCAGATCTCGATGGTGGAGGTCTTGTTGACCACGGCTTCGGCGACCTTGCGGCAGATCGCCGCCGGAGCCTTCTCCCGCCCGCCGGCGTAGGTCCCTTGCGGGCCGTACACGTTGTGATACCGGGCGACTCGGGTGGTCAGGCCGTAATCCTCCCGGAAATGGCGGGACATACGCTCGCTGAAGAGCTTCTCCCAGCCGTACCCGTCTTCCGGCTCGGCGGGGTAGGCATCGCTCTCGGTCAGCGCGGTCACGTCCGGATCGCTCTGGCGCCCAGCGGCGTAGACGCATGCGGAGCTGCTGAAGAAGTGCCGCTCCGCACCGGCCTCGCGGGCCGCCTGGAGCATGTGCGTGTTGATCAGCACGCTCAGCATGCACTCCGCCTTGTGGCTCTCAATGAAGCCCATCCCGCCCATGTCCGCGGCAAGGTTGTAGACCTCTCGCACACCGGTCGTGACCCCCCGAGCCACCTCGTGCAGCGAGCAGTCGCCGACGATGTTCTCGGCGTCTGGGTGGATCTGGTACCACTCCTCGAGCGGCTTGCGGTCCACTGCCCGTACCGCCATGCCGTCGGCGAGTAGACCTCGGACGAGGTGACCGCCGATGAATCCGCCCGCGCCGGTTACGAGAACACTCATTCTGCCTGTCTTCACTGGGTTGGCGACACGCCGATGCCCGATCGCAGACAAGAGTCCCCCGCGTCGGCCGCCGACATCATTTGGTCAGCGACCAATCAACCTCCCGAAGCGGATAATGTCAACGCGAGGAAGGTGAGTTTCGAACGGGTTAATTCGGTCATTCCGAACAATGCTAGCCGACAGGCGAGAGGTTTCATCACTAATGTCCGAACTGGACATCGACTGCACCGTGCGTAAATCGGCTGGATGGACGAGGTTGACGCAGCCGTCCGGCTAAGGGGAACGGATTTGGCTGGGGGACGGGCGAGCGCGAGCTTGGCCTCCCTCGCCAGGCCACGATGGCAGGCCCCCTCCTCAGCTGATCCATGTCGAAGTCTTCCTGCCCGTGAGGGCGTGGGCGGGTACGGCGGGCTGGCACGCAGTCGTACCCGGTCTGGCACGCAAACCCGTAGGCGGACAGCATCTCGTCGGGCCACGCCCGGAACGGCCGCGTTTCGTCGAACTCTTACCGGCCGAGCACGCTCCCCACGCCCAGCGGCACCGGGTTCCCGCAGGGCCCAACAGGGCTCGCTCAAGTCAGCGGCCTGCCGGGAGACACACCCATCTCCGACCGGGCGTGCTTTGATCGACAACTACTACATCGAGCAATGGTCGCTCTGGCTCGACGTCAAGATCATAGTCCGCGCCATCCGCGAGGCCCTGTTCGCCAGTGACCGGTGATCGGCAGCAGGCGCCGCAGAGCGCGAGGACGTCCGCGCTTGTCCCCGTTGGGGGAACTTGTGCAAGCGCAGGCTGGCTGTATCGGTGGTTGAATCTGACCAATCGGTTGCGCACGCCGCTCACTTGGCTGGTCCTGATGCTGCTACTCGGCCGAGCAGCTGCCTAACCCGTTCATGCCTGCCCTACTCGGACTTGAAAAGAACTCTCACTATCGTTTAGATCGGGAGAGGTGCCGCCGGCAAAGCGAGCGACTGAGGGAATATATGTCAGACGTGTTAAGCCCGCCCGCCCCGGATTCATCCGAACGTAAGACGCGCGGCCGACGGTCCTTGAAGCGCTGGCAGAAGACCCTCGTCGTGCTGCTCTCGCTCGTGCTGATCGGGGGAATCTGCGGCGGGGCCGGCGCCCTCCTTCTGGTCGGCCGCTATGAGGGCAAGGCCCACCACGAGGACCTGCTCGGCCCGGTCGCCGTGCCGAAGGACGAGCAGCGCTGGAAGTCGGGGCCACTCGATCTGCTGCTGCTCGGCAGCGACAGCCGGGAGGGCGAGCCCGACGAGGGGCGCTTCGGCGGCCAGCGGTCGGACACCATCATGCTGGTGCACTTGAGCAAGAACCTCGACCGCGCCACCATCGTGTCGATCCCGCGGGACAGCTACGTCTACGTCCCTCCGGCCAAGGGCTGGAAGGGTGGCATGAACAAGCTGAACGCCGCGTTCGCCTTCGGTGGCGCACCCCATGCCGCGAAGACCATCACCCAGCTGACCGGGGTGAAGTTCGACGGCGCTCTGATCGCCAACTTCGCCAGCATCAACAAGATGGTCGACGCGGTCGACGGCGTACGGGTCTGCATCCCGTACACGGTCCGGTCGACCTTCTCAGACAAGGTGTGGGAGAAGGGCTGCCACCAGCTGGACGGGGCGGCGGCCGAGGAGTTCATGCGGCAGCGCAAGGCCGTGCCGGGCGGGGACTTCGGGCGCATCCACGACCAGCAACTGGTCGTCAAGGCCATCGCGGAGAAGGTCGCCGCCGATGGCATGCTGCAGAACCCGCTCCGCCTCGATGAGCTGCTGGTGACGGCCGCCGACGCGCTGACCATCGACAAGTCCCTCGACCTGCAGGAGCTGGCTCTCGTCGCCCGTGACATCAAGCCCGCGGAAATCAAGTTCGCGACGGTGCCGTACACGAGCGCCAGCCTGAAGACCCACGCTGGTTCGGCGGTGAAGCTGGACGACGCGAAGGCGAAGCAGATGTTCGCCGCGATCCGCGACGACACCATCCAGGAGTGGCTGGCCGCCCATCCGCAGCAGGTCCCCGGTAGCTGACCGCAGCGCTGACCCTGGCGCAGCCAAGCGACGTGCTCCCAAAGCGTCTGCGCGCCACGGAGCGGGAAGCACCCCCGCCCCGGTACCTGGGGAGGGGCGCTTTCGTGCGTCTGCGCTCGTCAGGCCCGCTCGGCGGCCTGGGCGACGAAGACGCGCCACGCGGCCGGCGTGAACGCCAGCACCGGGCCGGACGGGTCCTTCGAGTCCCGGACGCCTACCACTCCGGGGAGGTTGTCAGCGACTTCGACGCACGCCCCGCCGTTGGTAGAAGAGCGGGACGACTTCCGCCACTGAGCACCGGTCATGTCCATGTCTTTGCCGCTTCCTGTAGTACGTCGAGGGTTAGTCCGAGCGGAAGGGCCTCGCCCCGAACCGCGTCCCACGACAGTCCGAGGCTAGCAACCCCGTCGGGCTGCTCCACGATCTGCGCCGCTAGCTGATTGTCCACATAACCCGCGCGGGAGCCGTCCGACAGGTCCGCCAGGATGAACGCCCCGGCGAGACCCGAGTAAATGCCAGCGGACGTGGGAACGATGTGCAACTGGATATGCGGCTGCTGAGCGCAGGCCATGAGGTGTTCGAGCTGTTCGGCCATCACATCCGAACCGCCGCAGGCGCGCCGGACGACCATCTCGTCCAGGACCACGAAGAGTTGCGGAGCAGGGTCGCGGGAGAGCACTGCCTGCCGTTCCATCCGTGCCGCGACCCGTTGGTCAAGGTGTGACGTAGGCACCCGGGCTGCGCGGAAGGTGGCACGGGCGTAGCCCTCGGTCTGAAGGAGGCCGGGGACGAAGGCGTGTTCGTACCACCGCAGCGCAATCGCCTCGCGCTCTATCTCGATCCACTCCCGAAGCCACACCGGAGCGGCGTCACCCTTGACGAGCTCGTCCCAGAGAGTCGCAAAGTAGCCGCCCGTGGCCAACGCCTCATCGACGGCTGCCAGGTAGGACAGGGTGGGTGGTTTGCACCCGGTCTCTATCGCGCTCACCTGCGAGTCCGAGCAGAAGACCCGCTCGCCGAGCTGGGCTTATGTCAGCCCGGCGGCCGTACGGCGTCGCCGTAGCTCACGAAGAAGGTACTCAGACGGCGAGATTCCCACGGCTTCCACGCCCTTCCACAACTGTCCCCCCGGTTCCCCACCGGCCCGGATCTGGCCCTTGCGCTCCGCAATCAACGAGTGACTATTCCGAGCCTATGGGGCCTGCGTCCAAGGTGGAAGCAGAGACGGCGCGGCTGGTGGAGGCACGCGAAGCCCGGCAGTTGCGCCAGTCGTGGGGCCGCTCGGCGGGATGGCTGAGCGGCCCCTTCCAGACAGCTGAGGAGGCCCATGTGCATTTCCTGTTCTGGCGCTGCAGGCCCGCTCCTAGCCCGCCCCCGCCCCCGCGCCGAATGCCGTCGAACGAGCGCCCGAACTGGGCGACGCAACCGACCGAGGTGTTCCCGACGAACGGCCCGGGCCGCGCCGGCAACCCGACCCCGGCGCAGCGCTGGCGGGCCGGCGGGTGGCGGAACAACGGAGGCCCGAGGTGACCCGCGCGTCCCGTCAGCACCTGCCGATGCGTCCGTTGTGGCGCTGCCGCGTGTGCGGCGCGGAGTGGCCCTGCCAGCCTGCCCGGCTGGCGCTGCTGGTGGAGTACCGCAACGACCGTACGGCCCTGCTGATCTATCTGAGCACGCTTATGGCCGAGGCCGGGGCGCAGCTCTCGCAGCTCAACGGACACGCTCGACCCGAGAACCTGACGGAGCGCTTCCTGACCTGGGCCCGCGTCCGATAGTTGGCACCGTCAGGTGGCCACCAGCCCCGACTGATAGGCGAAGACCACCAGTTGGGCCCGGTCCCGGGCGCCCAGCTTCACCATTGCCCGGCTGACGTGGGTGCGCGCGGTGGCCGGGCTGACCACCAGCCGCTCGGCGATCTCGACGTTGCTCAGCCCCTCGCCGACCAGCCCGACCACCTCCCGCTCGCGGTCGGTGAGGGTGCCCAGCCGGGGGTGCGGTCGGGGCACCCGGGCCGGCCGGGTGGCGAACTCCCGGACCACCCGCCGGGTCACCGACGGGGAGAGCAGCGCCTCCCCCTCGGCGACCAGCCGGATCGCCCGCAGCAGCTCGGCCGGGCGGGTGTCCTTGGTGAGGAAGCCACTGGCACCGTGCCGGAGCGCGTCGAAGACGTACTCGTCCAGCTCGAAGGTGGTCAGCACGACCACCCGGGTGCCGGCCAGCGCGGGGTCGGCGACGATCCGGCGGGTCGCCTCGATGCCGTCGACGCCGGGCATACGCACGTCCATGAGCACCACGTCGGGGCGTTCCCGGCGGGCCGCCTCGACGGCGGCGAGCCCGTCGGCCGCCTCGCCGACCACGGTGAGGTCGTCCTCGCTCTCCACCAGGGCGCGCAGCCCGATCCGGACCAGGTCCTGGTCGTCGGCGAGCAGCACGCGGATCATGCGACCTCCTCCAGAGGCAGTGTGGCGGACACCCGGAACCCACCGGTGGAGGCCGGACCGGCGGCGAACGAGCCGCCCAGCGCGGTGACCCGCTCCCGCATGCCGGCCAGCCCGTAGCCGGGCCGGTCCGCCGCAGCGGCCGCACCGCGGCCCGTGTCGGTCACCTCGACGGCGACCTCGGTGGGCGCGTACCGGATCCGGACGGTGGCCGTGGCCGGACCGGCGTGCCGCAGCACGTTGGTCAGAGCCTCCTGCACCACCCGGTACGCGGCCAGGTCGACGGCGACCGGGAGCGGGCGCGGTGACCCCGCCACCTCGACGGTGACCGGGAGCCCGGCGCCGGCCAGCCGCTCGCGCAACTGCGGGAGCTGGGCCAGCCCCGGCGCGGGGGCGCGCTCGTCGGCGGCCTCGTCGCGGCGGACCACGGTCAGCGTCACCCGCAACTCGTCGAGCGCCTCCTTGCTGGTCCGGCTGATCGCGGTGAGCGCCGCCTCGGCCTGCTCCGGCTTGCGGGCCAGCAGGTGCAGGGCGATCTCGGCCTGGAGGTGGATGGCGGCGAGCCCGTGACCGACCACGTCGTGCACCTCCCGCGCCACCCGCAGCCGCTCGGCGTCGGCCAGCCGGCGCGCCTCGTCGGTGCGGCTGCGCGCCGCGTTCTCCCGGCCCAACCGCACGGTGACCCCGACGGCGAACGGCACCACCACCCAGGCGGCGGCCGGCATCAGCCCGACCGCGCCGGGCGGGCGCACCCCGACGAAGACGTGCGTGAGCAGCACGAGCAGGGCCACGCCGTTGGCCACCGCCGCGACCCGCACCGGCCGGTACGCGGCCGTGGTGTAGACCGCGACGAAGAACGACAGCAGGATCGGGCCGTACGGGTAGCCGAGCCACAGGTACGCGGTGCTCGCCGCGGTGACCACCGCCAGGGTGGCCAGCGGCCAGCGCCGGCGCACGGCCACCGCGAGCGCGGCCACCACGACCAGCGGGTAGGTGGCGCGCCCGGTGCCCACGCCCTGGTTGAGGCCGGCCGGCGCGGTGCCGGCCAGCCCGATCACCAGCAGGGCCAGGGCGACCAGGCCGTCCAGGAGCCGGCGGCCCCAGTCGCCACGCTCGCGGTCCACGTCCCCTCCCCCGCCCCGCCTCAGCCGATGTCCCGCCGGCGCAACAGCACCGCGCCGACCGCCGCGAACCCGACCAGGTACGCGGCCACCACCACGGCCGCCTGCCCGCCGCCGACGGTGGCCGCGACCCCCGGGGTGTCCCCCGGCGCGCCCAGCGCGGCGGCCAGCGACCCGGCGTTCGGCCCGGGCAGCCCCTCCTGGGCCTTCGCCACCCAGTCGACCAGCGGCGCGGCGATCGCGGCGAGCAGGTTCTGCACCGCGAGCATCCACACCAGGCCCAGCCCGACCGGCAGCGCCACGGCGCGCAGCGCGACGGCGAGCACGGCACCGAGCATGGCCCACATCGTCGCGATGAGCCACCCCGCCCCGATCCCGGTGAGCAGGTCGCCGACGGGAGGCCAGGTCACCGGCTGCGCCTCGGCGGAGGCGATGAGCAGGCTGGCCACCGCGCCGACCGCGAACACGGCGAGCACCACGGCCAGCGCGGCGGCGGCCAGGGCGAGCAGCTTGCCGGCGTACACCTCCAGCCGGGTCGGGCCCTGGGTGAGCACGGTCTTCCAGGTGCCCCAGCCGTACTCGCCGCCGACGGTGAGCACGCCGAGGATCAGCAGGATCGAGCCGAGGAAGACCGGCAGGCCGCCGAGGGAGTTCCCGACCAGCTGGTCGGGGAGCAGCGCCGCCAGCGTCCGGCCGGTGTTCGGCCCGTCGGTGCCGCCCGCGACGCCGGCGTACGGGAAGACGTAGGTGAAGATCAGTGCGAGCACCAGCGTGATGGCCAGCAGCAGCCAGCTGGCCGGCCGCCGGACGAGCTTGACGGTCTCGGCGCGGAAGCTACGCGACATCGGCCGTTCCCTTCTCCACGAGGTCGAAGAAGACCTGTTCCAGGTCCCGTTCCCGGGGGCGCAGCTCGCGTACGGCGAGCCCGGCCCCGACCAGCTCGGTGTTGAGCCAGGCGGCCCGGTCCGGCGCGACGGCCAGCTCCAGCCCGCCGTCGACCACCCGGACCCGCTCGGCGCCGACCAGTTCCCGGGCCCGGGCGGCCGCGGCGTCCAGCGGGTCGGCGAGCAGCCGCAGCCCGGCCGCGCCGCGCAGCTCGGCGACGCTGCCCTCGGCGACCAGCCGGCCCCGGGCGATCACCCCGACCCGGTCGCAGACCTGCTCGACCTCGCCGAGCAGGTGGCTGGAGACCAGCACCGTGCAGCCGGCCGCGCCGAGCCGGCGGATGAGGGTGCGCATGTCCGCCATGCCGGCCGGGTCGAGGCCGTTTGTCGGCTCGTCGAGGATCAGCAGGCGGGGGTCCTTCAGCAGGGCGGCGGCCACCCCCAGCCGCTGCTTCATGCCCAACGAGTAGCCGGCGTAGCGGTCGCCGGCCCGGTCGGTGAGGTCGACCAGGTCGAGCACGAGCGCGACCCGGTCGGCGCCGACCCCGGCGTAGCGGGCCAGCACCCGCAGGTTGTCCCGCCCGGAGAGGTACGGGTAGAAGGCCGGGCCTTCGATGAGCGCGCCGACCCCGGTGAGCCGGCCGGCGTCGGGCGGGCGGCCGAGCAGCCGGACCGTGCCGGCGGTGGGCCGGACCAGCCCGAGCAGCATGCGCAGCGTGGTGGTCTTGCCGGCGCCGTTGGGGCCGAGGAAGCCGTACACCTCGCCGGCCCGGACGGTCAGGTTGAGGTCCTGCACGGCGATCAGGCCGCCGTACCGTTTGGTGAGCCCTTCGGTCTGCACTGGCAGGTTCATGCCAGAAAGACTGCCGCCCGGCGAGCCCGCGGACGTCGTCCCCGAAGCGACTCCGGTGGTACGCCGCGGAACGTACGCCGGGCAGCCCGGCTACCTGCCTCCGCCGACGATGACCTCGCGGATCGTCCGCAAGATGATCTTGACGTCGAGCCAGAGCGACCAGTTCTCGATGTAGTAGTTGTCGAACCGCGCCCGATCGGAGATCGGCGTGTCCCCCCGTAGGCCGCTGACCTGGGCCAATCCGGTCAGTCCGGCGGGGACGCGGTGCCGCCAGGCGTAGAGGGCGTGCTCGGCGGAGAAGAGCTCCACGAAGTGGGGGCGTTCCGGGCGCGGGCCGACCAACGTCATGTCGCCGCGCAGGATGTTCCACAGTTGTGGCAGCTCGTCGAGGGAGGTGCGCCGCAGGAAACGGCCGACCGGCCCGACCCGGCTGTCGTTCGCCACCGACCAGGTGGTCTGCGACTCGGTTTCGTCGACCGGGCGCATCGAGCGGAACTTGAGGACGGTGAACAGCTTGCCGTTCCGGCCGACCCGCTGCTGCCGGAAGAACACCCCCGGCCCACCCTCGATCCGCACGGCCAGCGCGCAGACGGCCATGACGGGGCTGAGCAGGATGAGTGCCAGGGCACTGAAGACGATGTCCACCGCGCGCTTGAGGGCCCACTGCCACCCGCTCAGCCTCGGCGGTCGGATGCGCATGACGGGAATCGCGCCGATGTGGTCAGGCCGCGGGGTCTGGGTCTGGAACTGGTGCATCCGCGGTACGACCAGGGTGTCGTAGGCCGACGCCATCGCCTGACGCAGGAGCGCGGCGAACCGCGACTCGGTGGTGTCCGGGTCGGCGACGATCAGCACGTCCGCGCCGCCGCGGGCCATCGCCTCGGTCAGGTGGTCCAGGTCGCCCAGGTAGGGCACGGTGTTGACGGCGGGGTCCGACCCGCGCGCGTTGTCGACGAAGCCGACGACCCGCAGCCCGTACTGCGGGTAGCGGGCGAGGACGTGGGCCAGGTCGGCCGCGACCGGTCCACTGCCCACCAGGATCGTCCGGTGGCCGACGATGTGCCGTCGGCGGCCGAACTTGATCGTCGACGTCGCGACGGCACGCCCCACGATCAGCAGACCGAGCATGACGAAGGCCGCGCGCAACAGGCTGCCGAAACCCGCGAAGCTCTCGTGCCGGATGGCGGCGATGAACGCCACGCTCCCCGCCGCGACCAGGAACCAGGCGACCAGCACGGGCAACTCGTCGAGAATGGACAGGTGCAGCCGGGACCGGTAGAAGCGACCGGTCGCCAGACACGCGATCGCCACCACAGCCAGGACGGTCAGGCCACGCACATGGTTCGGGTTGAAGGGCACGGGCGTCAGCAGGGCGAGGACGTCCATAGGCAGCACGAGCATCCACGCCCGGATGTGGCCTGCCCAGCGCGCGGTTCGCGCCGCGGGGGCCGGCGGCTGAGCCACCGGTAAGGTCCCGGACGGCACCCAGAGTCCCGGTCCCTCCCTTCCGCCAGTCGGCTGCTCCGGTACGGAGGGCACGAACGCCGACGGAAGATGCGACTTTGAGGTCACTTTTCGGTCTCCGAGGATGGTCGGTCGTGGTGTGGTGCCAGTCGGCAGCGGAACCTCAGCTCGCGGGGGTACGTCCGCACAGACCGCCGCGAGGCTCGGGAGATGATCGTTTGCCCTGGTAGCGGCGCGAGCCTACCTCCCAACTGAACAGTTCATGGGGACGATCCCACCCGCTGTTTGACCCGAGACAACTACCGGACAGACCCCGACCAACGACAGCCACCCCTAGCGATCAATCCACTACAGGCAGCAGTCGCGGGTGCTCCTCAAGAGTCGACGGCGGCTTCACCGGCCGATCGCCATCTTCATCATTAAGAGCGCAAATTGGGCGAAGAGCTGCGGTCGGGGGCGTCCCGTATGGCCGAACGGTTGACGGAGGACAACCGCCAGCGCCACGCCAGCGAGATAGCCGACTCCACTTTCGCGACGAGCGCCGGTGCGCACGGGCCAGCCGGGCCGATCGAAGGGGCCATCGAGGCAATTCCGAGCCCCGCTGCAGTCGGCGCCGAGGGTGGGATACCGGCCGCCTGCCGCCACCCGGCCCGACGCCCGTTTGTCAAGCGACCCCGCGGCTAAGTCCCCCGATGCAGTCGGACGGTCAGCGACCTCCGCCGACCAGCACCTCCCGGACCGTCCGCAGCAGGATCTTGAGGTCGAACCACAGCGACCAGTTCTCGATGTAGTAGTTGTCGAAGCGCGCCCGATCGGAGATCGGGGTGTCGCCGCGCAGGCCGCTGACCTGGGCCAACCCGGTGAGTCCGGCCGGGACCCGGTGCCGCCACGAGTAATGCCGGTGTTCCACGGAGAAGCGTTCCACGAAGTGCGGGCGCTCCGGGCGCGGGCCGACCAACGTCATGTCGCCGCGCAGGATGTTCCACAGCTGCGGCAGCTCGTCCAGCGATGTACGCCGCAGGAAACGGCCCACGGGCCCGACGCGGCTGTCGTTCGCCACCGACCAGGTCGTCTGCGACTCTGCGTCGCTCGCCGGACGTAGGGAACGGAACTTCAGCAACTCGAACAGCTCGCCGTGCCGGCCGACCCGCTGCTGCCGGAACAGAACCCCCGGTCCGCCCTCAATGCGTACGGCCAGGGCGCAGGCGGCGAGGAGCGGGCTGAGCGCGACGAGCGACACCGCGCTGACGACGACATCCGCCGATCGTTTGAGGACCCACCGCCACCCGCTCAACCGGGGTGGGCGGATCCGCATCACGGGAATCGCCCCGATGTGATCCGGCCTCGGCGTGTCAGTCTGGAACTGGTGCATCCGTGGCACGACGAGGACGTCGTACGTCGTGGCCATCGCCTCACGCAGGAGATCAATAGACCGGCTGTCCGTGCTGTCCGGATCGGCAATGATCAACACATCGGCCTGGGCTCGCGCCATCGCCGCCGTGAGGCGGTCGAGGTTGCCGAGGTGCGGCAGGTCGCGAACTGCTTGGCCGGTGCGGTGCGGGTTGTCGACGAACCCGACGACTCTCAGCCCGTACTGCGGATAGCGGGCCAGCACCGCGGCAAGGTCCGCAGCCACTGGACCACCGCCGACCAGGATGGCCAGGTGGCCGACGATCCCCCGCCGGCGCCCGAACCTGATCATCCAGGTCGTGATACCTCGGCCCACGAACAGCAGGATGACCATGTATGCGGCGTCCCGAAGCAGGCCGCCGAGGTTGGCGAACGTGTCATGCCGAATCGCCATGATGACGGAGACGATTGCCACCGCGACGAGGAAACGACTGACGATCACCGGCGCCTCGTCAAGGATCGACAGGTGCAGGCGGGACCGGTAGAGACCACCCGAGGCGAGCAGGGCAATGCTCAGCAGCGTCAAGACCGTCAGCCCGCGCCAGTGAGCGGGATTGAAGGGCGCGGGCGCCAGCAGCACAATGACGTCCACGGGGAGCACGAGCATCCAGGCCCGGACGTGGCGGATCACGGGTTGCTCCGAAGACGGAGCCCATGCCAACTCCCGGCGAGCCTCACGTAGTCGTCCAGCCGACGATCGCAAATCGACGGTTGCTGCGTCCACTGATCCGCCCCAATGCTGCTCGGTACGCACTGCGATCATTGACCTTTCCTGCTGCCCGGACTTCACGCACGGTCCCCCACGAAGTGGCATTTCAGGTCGCGATCAGGCGCTGTTACGCCGTTATGCCAATCGCCGCCTAAAGCAAGGTATGAGCCGCCTTCACGGCGGCGACGCTGAGCATAACTTGGGTAACGCACCGCAGCGCCAGCCGCAAAGGTGCTGGCGGGGCTGCCTGTTCGGCGGAGCAACCGTCCGCCCTACGTGGACGCGTTGTCCGCTCGGGAGACAGATTCGAGCCAGTCCGGCGTGCCGATCCGTCAATTGGCCAGACAAGAAGGCCTGTCATTTTTCCGACAGACCCTTGCCGGAACTGTCGAGGATAAGGACCCCGGTTCGTCGCGGCGCCGCAGACGAAGCAGGTCCGAACTGAGGGGCACCCTGCACGCCTGAGGGAGCTGGACTTGCGGTCAGGCATCCGAACAGATTCATAGCCAATCGGTCGCGCTCACCACTCGTACGGTTGGCCCTGGCACTTCTCTCGGCCAGGCATTTGGCCAACTCGTTCCAAGCTCAGTGCACAGGCTTGTTATGACTATGACCGCGGGCTTGAATCGGAAAGAACAGGTGCCACAGACGAGTACTGAGGGGCTCAATGTCAGACGTATCGACCCCGATTGTCCCGGGCATTTCTGAGCCCCAGCCGACCGCACGCAAGGGATCCTTGAAGCGCTGGCAGAAGGCCCTCGTTGTCCTGCTCACGCTCGTGCTCGTTGGCGGCATCTGCGGCGGTGCCGGCGCCCTGGCCCTGGTCAGCCGCTATGAGGGCAAGACCCACCACGAGGACCTGCTCGGCCAGGTCGCCGCGCCGAAGGACGAGCAGCGCTGGAAGGCCGGGCCACTCGATCTGCTGCTGCTCGGCTCGGACAGCCGCGAAGGCGAACCCGACGAGGGCCGCTTCTCCGGGCAGCGGTCGGACACGATCATGCTGGTGCACCTCAGCAAGAACCTCGACCACGCCACGATCGTCTCGATCCCGCGGGACAGCTACGTCTACGTCCCGCCGGCCGGGGGATGGAAGGGCGGCATGAACAAGCTCAACGCCGCTTTCGCCTTCGGCGGCGCCCCTCATGCCGCGAAGACCATCACCCAGCTGACCGGGGTGAAGTTCGACGGCGCTCTGATCGCCAACTTCGCCAGCATCAACAAGATGGTCGACGCGGTCGACGGCGTTCGGGTCTGCGTCCCCTACACGGTCAGGTCGACGTTCTCGAAAACGGCCTGGGAGAAGGGCTGCCACGACCTTGACGGGGTGGAGGCCGAGGAGTTCATGCGGCAGCGCAAGGCAGTGCCGGGCGGGGACTTCGGGCGCATCCACGACCAGCAACTGGTGGTCAAGGCCATCGCGGAGAAGGTCGCGGCGGAGGGCATGCTGCAGAACCCGCTCCAGCTGGACGACCTGCTATCCACCGCTGCCGAGGCCCTGACCATCGACAAGGCCCTCAACCTGCGGGAACTCGCTCTCGTCGCCCGGGACATCAAGCCCTCGAACATCAGGTTCGCCACCGTGCCGTACACCAGCGCCAGCCTGAAGACCCACGCGGGTTCCTCGGTGAAGCTGGACGACGCCAAGGCGAGGGAGATGTTCGCCGCCATCCGGAACGACACCATCCAGGAGTGGCTCGCCGCCCACCCGCAGAAGACTCCCGGTAGCTGACCCGCGGACCGGGTCGCAAGCCCGGCCTACACGGCGGCGAGGACGGCGGCCTCGATGCGGGCCCGCTCGGCGTCGTCGGGCCAGCCGCCGACCAGGTAGAACGCGTCCACCACGTCGCCGCCGAGGGTGGAGATCCGGGCGGCCCGCACCTGGGCGCCGGCCTCGTCGAGGGCGCAGGTGACCCGGTAGAGCAGCCCGGCCGCGTCGGCGGCGCGCAGCTCCAGCAGCACCGCGTCGGTGGCGGCCTCGCGGTGCCAGACCACCCGGGGCGCGGCCCCCCGGGCCCGCGCGGCGAGGGCCCGGCCGCGCAGCCGCTGGGTGACCGAGACGTCGCCGCCGACCGCGCGGCGCAGGTCTGCGCGGAGCGCGATCGGGTCGGGGGCCAGGCCGTAGCGCGGCTGCACCCGGCACTGCACGAGGGCCCGGCCCTCGACCGTGGCGGCGTCCGCGGAGATCACCTCCAGCCGGTGCAGGGCCAGGCAGCCGGCCACCGTGGCGAGCAGCCCCCGCCGGTCGGCCGCGGCCACCGACACCCGGTCCTCCCCGAGGTGTACGACCGGCAGCGGCCCGGTGACCAGCGCCGGGTCGGGGGCCGGCGGGGCGGGCACCACGCCGGTGTCCAGGGCGGTCCGCACCCGGGCGACCAGTTCGGCGACCAGCCGACCCTTCCAGTCCGACCAGGCGGCCGGCCCGGTGGCCGCGGCGTCGGCCCGGACCAGCCCGTGCAGGAGGTCCAGGGTGGTGGTGTCGCCGACCCGCTCGGCGACCCCGGCGACGGTCTTCGGGTCGGAGAGGTCCCGCCGGGTGGCCACGTCGGGCAGCAGCAGGTGCAGCCGGACCAGCTTGGCGATCAGCGCCGCCTCGTCGTCGGGCAGCCCGATCCGGGTGGCCACCGCCTCGGCGAGGGGCGCGCCGACGGTGCTGTGGTCGCCTCGGAGACCCTTGCCGATGTCGTGCAGGAACGCGCCGAGCAGCAGCAGGTCCGGCCGGTCCACGTCGCGGGTGTGCCGGCTCGCCTCGTACGCGGCCTGCACGAGGTGCCGGTCCAGGGTGAACCGGTGCACGGGGTTGTGCTGGGGCAGGCTGCGCAGCCGGGTCCACTCGGGCAGCCAGCCGTCGACGAGGCCGTACCGGTCGCAGGTCTCCCAGGCGGGCACCAGGCCGGGGCCCGCCCCGAGCAGGGTGATCAGCGCGGCCCGGGCGGCCGGCGGCCAGGGCGCGGGCAGCGGCGGGCAGTACGCGGCCAGCCACTCGCAGGTGGCCCGGGCGATGGGCAGCCGCGTGGTGGCCGCCGCGGCGGCGACCCGCAGCGACAGGCTCGGGTCGGGCCGGGCGCCGATCGCGGCGCGGGCGAGCACCAGCTCGCCGTCCTGCTCGACCACGTCCCGGGCGACGGGGCGGCGCAGCGGCCGGCCGCCGGCGCTGCGGTGCCGGCCGGAGCGGAGCCGGTCGGCGGCCCGCCAGGCGTCGTCGAGGGCGTGGCTGACGGTCCGGGCGTCCCCGGCCACCCGGCGCAGCAGCGCGTCGCCGTCACCGACCGGCGCCGCCTCGGCGTCCGCGTCCCCGGTCAGCGGTTGGCGCAGCCCGAGCAGGGCGGCGACGCCGTCGCGTTCCTGGGCGACGAGCCGGTCGACCCGGCGGCCGACCTGCTGGTGCAGGGCGTCCCGGGTGTCGAGGATCCGCCGGTGGGCGGCGTGCACGGCGGGCCGGAGCGCGTCGGTGACGCCGGCCGTGGCGATGGCCCGGAGGAGGCCGACGTCGCGCAGCCCGCCGGCGGCCTCCTTGAGGTCGCCTTCGAGCAGGAAGGCCAGCTCGCCGTGGGCCTCCCAGCGGGCGGTGGTGATCTCCCGCAGGCGGGGGAGCTGCCGGACGGCGGTGCGCCGCCAGTGGTCGGCGGCGGTGCGGACGAGCTGGTCGGCCAGCACCGGGTCGCCGGCCAGGTGGCGGGCGTCGAGCAGGCCGAGGGCGACCTTGACGTCGTCCTGGGCCACGGAGAGCGCCTCGGGGACGGTCCGCACCGAGTGGTCCAGCCGCAGCCCCGCGTCCCAGATCGGATACCAGAGCGAGGCGGCCAGCTCGTCGATGCCGGGCACCCCCGCGTGCAGCAGCACCAGATCGACGTCGCCGTAGGGCGCGCACTGCCGCCGCCCCAGCCCGCCGACCGCGACCAGGGCGATCCCCGCCCGCCGCGGAAAGGCGGAGCCCAGCCACCCGTCCAGCGCCGCTGCCCGCGCCCGCCGGGCGTCGACCCCGATCCCGCCCGGCACGCCGACGACCTCGTTGACCAAGAAGTTCGCGTCACCGTCACCGGGGTGTCCCGACGCGTTCTCCTTGATCAACGAGGTCATCGGGACGTCCTCAGAGGGCGTCGAGCCCGCGCTCGCCGGTGCGGACCCGGACGACCTCCTCGACGCCGGTCACCCAGACCTTGCCGTCGCCGATCTTGCCGGTCCGGGCGGCGCCCACGATGGCGTCGACGATCTTGTCGACGTCCATCTCGTCGGTGAGCACCTCGACCCGGATCTTGGGCAGGAACTCGACCGTGTACTCGGCACCCCGGTAGACCTCGGTGTGCCCCTTCTGCCGGCCGTAGCCCTGGACCTCGCTGACGGTCAGGCCGGCCACGCCGAGGGCGTGCAGGGCCTCCTTCACCGCGTCCAGCTGGTACGGCTTGATGACCGCGGTCACCAGCTTCATGTCCAACCCCTCCATCCCAGGAACGTTAACCGGCGACCTTCTCGCTGACCGGCTCGGCGGGCTCCTCCGCCGGGTCGGTGGGCTCCGGGGCCGGCCTGGCGCCGCCGATCCCCGCCATGGCGAACGCGCCCCCGGCGCCGCCGCCCGTGGTGGGCGACAGGTCGTACGCGCTCTCCGCGTGCTCGGCGACGTCGATGCCGTCGACCTCGGCCTCGGCCGCCACCCGGAAGCCGATCGTCTTCTCGATGGCGAGGGCGAGCAACCAGGCGACGCCGGCCGACCACACGGTGACGATGAGGCCGGCGAGGACCTGCCGGCCGAGCTGGGTCAGGCCGCCGCCGTAGAAGAGGCCGTCGGAGGCGCCCACCACGTCGCTGATCGCGCCGTTGACCGAGTTGGTGGCGAAGAGGCCGAGCCACAGCGACCCGATCCAGCCGCCGACGAAGTGGACGCCCACCACGTCGAGGGAGTCGTCGTAGCCGAGCCGGTACTTCAGGCCGATGGCGAGCGCGCACACCGCACCGGCGACGAGGCCGAGCAGGACGGCCGCCCACGGGGCGATGAAGCCGCAGGCCGGGGTGATGGCGACCAGACCGGCCACGGCCCCGGAGGACGCGCCGACCATGGTCGGCTTCCCGTCCTTGATCCGTTCGATCGCCAGCCAGCCGAGCACCGCGGCCGCGGTGGCGAGCTGGGTGTTGAGGAAGGCCAGGCCGGCCACCGAGTCGACGGTCAGCTCCGAGCCGGCGTTGAAGCCGAACCAGCCGAACCAGAGCAGGCCGGCGCCGAGCGCGACCAGCGGGATGTTGTGCGGCTTCATGCCCTCGCGGGGCCAGCCGACCCGCTTCCCGAGGACCAGGGCCACGCCGAGGGCCGCGGCGCCGGCGTTGATGTGCACGGCCGTGCCGCCGGCGAAGTCGAGCGCGTGCAGCTTGGCGCCGATGATGCCGCCGCCCCACACCCAGTGGGCGACCGGGAAGTAGACCAGGGTGGCCCAGCCGAAGGCGAAGAGCAGCCAGCCGGCGAACTTCGCCCGGTCGGAGATGGCGCCGCTGATCAGCGCCACGGTGATCACCGCGAAGACCATCTGGAACGCCATGAACACGTAGAGCGGGACCCCGATGCCGCTGGGGTTCTCCGCCGTGGCGCCCCAGAGGTCGGTCTCGGCCAGGAAGGTCCTGGTGCCGAGGTACGCGGCGGGGTCGCCCCAGAAACCGTTGACGTCGGCCCCGAAGGCGACGCTGAAACCGTAGAACCACCACAGCACGGAGATGAGCCCGATGGCCGAGAAGCTCATCATCATCATGTTGAGCACGCCCTTGGCCCGGTTCAGCCCGCCGTAGAACAGCGCCAGGCCGGGGGTCATGAGCAGCACGAGAGCGGTCGAAACCAGCAGCCAAACGGTGTTGCCGCCGTCGATCGTCGGTGCTTCAGGCACGCTGGCCTCCTAAAGGTGAAGTCTCCTCCTTCGCGGCTTCCGGGGCAGCGTCGCCCGTACGCCGGTTGCGCGGAAGCTTGCTCGGCGGCTGTTTCCTTCACCGACACCGCTCGATTTCCGGCGCGTGACGGGTTGTTTCCGGCGTGTGAAGAACGATGATCACGCGAGCGGAGACCGCTCAGCGCAGCGCGTGCTCCAGGGCGTGCCGCTCGTAGTCGAGCAGCCGCAGGTCGCGCATCGGCCGGCGCAGGTGGCCCTTGTGCACGATCCGGACGAACGCCGGCTCGCCGGCGGCGGCCATCCGCCGGATGCCCTCGACGTGGTCGACGATTCGCTTGCGGATGGTCCGGATCAGCCGGTGCCGGTCCCGCGGGATCAGCCCGTACGCGTCGGCGAAGAGGCGCAGCCGGCGTGGCCGGTCCGGGTGCTTCCAGCCGAGGGTGATCGAGTCCCGGTCGGAGAAGATCGGCACCCAGGTCCAGGCCGCGTACGCCACGTCGTAGATCCGCGCGCCGGGCGAGGCCAGGTCGAAGTCGATCAGCCCGAGGGTGCCGTCGGGCCGCCAGATCACGTTGTGCGGGGCGGCGTCGTGGTGGCAGATCACCTCGGTGTCCGGCGGGGGCGGGCCGAACGAGCGCCAGACCGCACCGGGCGGCGGGGTGAAGCCGTACTGGGCGTCGTGGAACATCCGCAGCATGGTCGCCACGGTGACCAGGGCCTCGTCGGTGACCCAGTGCGGGGCCAGCGGGTACTCCCCGCACTCCCCCTCCAGGTACGACAGGACCTCCCGGTTGCGCTCGTCCATGCCGAGGGCGCGGGGCGCGCCGGTGAAGCCGACGTATTCCAGATGCCGCAGCAGCGCGTGGACCGAGGGGGTCCACGGGCCGGCGTTGCGCCGGACGGTGTCGCCCACCCGGACCACGGTGCTCACGTTCCCGCCGTGGAGCGGAATCTCCTGCGAAGTCACGTACGGTCTCCCGAGGCGTGGCGACGGGTTGCTGGGGTCGCGCCACCCCGCGTAGGCGCGATCGTCAGTCGTCACGTCGAGGCTACGCGTCCCGGGCGATCGGCTCAGTGCCGAGCAGCGCGTCGACGAACTGCGCCGGGTCGAACGGGGCCAGGTCGTCCGGGCCCTCGCCGAGGCCGACCAGCTTGACCGGGATGCCCAGCTTGCGCTGCACGGCGATCACGATGCCCCCCTTGGCGGTGCCGTCGAGCTTGGTCAGCACCACGCCGGTCACGTTGACCACCTCGGTGAAGACCCGGGCCTGCTCCAGGCCGTTCTGGCCGGTGGTGGCGTCGAGCACCAGCAGGGTCTCGTCGATCGGGCCGTGCTTCTCGACCACCCGCTTGACCTTGCCCAGCTCGTCCATCAGGCCGACCTTGTTCTGCAGTCGGCCGGCGGTGTCCACCAGCACAGTGTCGACCCTCGTGTCGATGCCCCGCTTGACGGCGTCGAAGGCGACGCTGGCCGGGTCGGCGGCCTCGGGGCCGCGGACCGTCTCGGCGCCCACCCGGCCGCCCCAGGTCTCCAGCTGGTCGGCGGCGGCGGCCCGGAAGGTGTCGGCCGCGCCGAGCAGCACGGTCCGGCCGTCCGCGATGAGCACCCGGGCGATCTTGCCGCAGGTGGTGGTCTTGCCGGCGCCGTTGACCCCGACGACCAGCAGCACCGCCGGCACGCCCTCCTTGGGGGCGGTCTTCAGCGACCGGTCGAGCGTCGGGTCGAGCGCGTTGACCAGCTCGGCGGCGAGCAGGGTGCGCAGCTCGCCGACCGAGCGGGTGCCGAGCACCCGGGTCTGCTCGCGCAGCCGGTCGACGATCTCGCGGGTGGAGTCGATGCCGACGTCGGCGGTGATCAGGCTGTCCTCGATCTCCTCCCAGGTGTCCTCGTCGAGGCGGTCCCGGCTGAGCAGGCCGAGCAGGCCCTTGCCGAAGACGTTCTGCGAGCGGGACAGCCGGGAGCGCAGCCGCACCAGCCGGCCGGCGGTGGGCTCGGGGACCTCGATGGTGGGCAGCGGCGGCGCCTCGACCACGGGCGGCGGCTCGAGGAGCACGCCGGTGCGCAGGTCCGACTCCGCGGCCTCGACCGGCGGCCCGGCCAAGTCCTCCTCGGCCCGGGTGTCGACCTCCGTCTCCGGCAGCGGCGGCTCGGGGCGCCGGCGCAACCGGGGCACCACGAGGCTGAGGCCGCCGAGGATCAGCACGCCGAGCAGGGCGAGTGCGACGAGGAGGTATTCCGTCATGCCCGAAATCCTGTCAGATGCCGGCGACGGCGTCCCACTCACCGCCTCGGCACGTGAACGAGCTGCGGGTACGCTCGCGGCTGGAAGGCGTGCCGCAACCGCCGGCCGGGTAGGAAAGGAATGATGATCTTCCTCGGAGGTACGCCGTGACCGGTTCCCGTCTGCTCATCGGCCCGCTGCTGCGTCGGGTCGTCGGCACGCGGGCCACCGTCTGGGTGGAGACCAGCGCCCCCGCCGTGGTCACCGTCCGCACGGCCGACGGCGCCACCGGCAGCGCGCCCACCTTCTCGGCGTACGACCACCACTACGCGATCGTGGTGGTGTCGGGGCTCACGGCGGACAGCAGCACCACCTACGAGGTGCTCATCGACGACCAGGTGGCCTGGCCGGTGCCGGACAGCGGCTTCCCGGCCAGCGTGATCCGGACCCGGGCGGCGGACGACCGGGACCAGCCGGTGACCCTGCTCTTCGGCTCCTGCCGGGAGACCACCCAGCACGCCACCGCCCGCCGCTTGCCCCCGGACGCGCTGGACGCGTACGCCCGGCGGCTGATCGCCGCCCCCGACCCGGACGCCCTGCCCGACCTGCTGGTGCTCCTCGGCGACCAGGTCTACGCGGACGAGACCTCGCCGACCGTGCGCCGGCTGCTGAAGCGGCGGCGGCGCCGGCCGAAGGGCGCGCCGGCCACCCAGGTGGTCAGCTTCGACGAGTACACCAAGCTCTACCTGGAGTCCTGGCGCGATCCGGAGATCCGCTGGCTGCTCTCGACCGTGCCGAGCGTGATGATCTTCGACGACCACGAGATCATCGACGACTGGAACACCTCGGCGTCGTGGCGGGCGGACATGCGCGCGCAGCCCTGGTGGGCGGAGCGCATCCGCAGCGGCCTGGCCTCCTACTGGGTCTACCAGCACCTGGGCAACCTGTCCCCGGACGAGATCGCCGCCGACCCGGTCTACGCCAAGGTGACCGCGGCCGAGGACGCCACGGGCGTGCTGCACGAGTTCGGCGATCGGGTCGACTCCGAGGCCGACGTGGCGCACGACACCGAGCGCTGGCGGGCCGTGCAGTACCAGTGGAGCTACGCGCTGGACCTGGGGCGGACCCGCCTGGTCATGCTGGACAACCGCTCCAGCCGGGTGCTGGACCGGGGCAGCCGGGCCATGCTGCCGCCGGGTGAGTGGTCCTGGTTCCTGGACCGGGCGCACGGCGTCTACGACCACCTGGTGGTCGGGGCGTCCCTGCCCTGGCTGCTGCCGCCCGGCATCCACCACGTCGAGGCGTGGAACGAGCGGCTCGCCGACTCCCGCCGGCCCTGGGTGGCGAAGGTCGCCGAGCAGATGCGCCGGGCCTGGGACCTGGAGCACTGGGCCTCGTTCCGGCGCTCCTTCGAGGCGCTCGGCGAGCTGTTCGCCCGGCTGGGCAGCGGCACGGCGCCGCGCGAGGGGGCCCGGGTCGGCGCCGGCCCGGCGTACTCGCGGCCGGCCTCGATCAGCGTGCTCTCCGGGGACGTGCACCACTCGTACGTGGCCCGGGCCCGGTTCGCCGACCGGAGCGTGCGCACCCCGGTGCACCAGCTCACCTGCTCGCCGATCCACAACCAGGTGCCGGCCGGGATGCGCCCGCTCATGCGGCTCGGCTGGAACCCGGGGCCGGCCGGCGCGGCCCGCGCGCTGGCCCGCTCGGCCGGGGTGCGCCGCCCGCCGGTGCGCTGGAGAAAGCTGGCCGGGCCCTACTTCGGCAACGCGGTGGCGACACTCACCCACCGGGGCCGGGCGGCCGAGGTCGTGATCGAGGGCACCACCAGCGACGGGCACCTGCGCACGGTGGCACGGCAGCGGCTCAGCGACGAGGTGTGAGTACCCTCTCAGCGTGGACGAGAGCCTGCGCGCCGTGGAGCACGAACTGACCGCACTGCTGCGGCGTGGGCGCGCGCTGTCCTGGGAGATCGCCCGCGAGGTCCATCCCAACCTGGAGCCGAACGCCTACGGGCTGCTGCTCTGGTTGCGCCGTTCCGGCTCGATCCGGCTCACCGACCTGGCCGTCAAGCTGGGCATCGGCAAGGGCACGCTGAGCCGGCAGATCGGCGGCCTGGAGGCGCTGGGGCTGGTCCGCCGGGACCCGGACCCGACCGACCGGAGGGCCGCCCAGCTCAGCCTCACCGAGGAGGGCACCCGCCGGTTCGACGCGGCGCGGGCGGCGCGACTCGGACAGATCAGGCGGTCGCTCGAATCCTGGCCGAATCAGGACGTCGAGGACTTCGCCCGGCTCATGCACCGGTTCAACGAGACCTTCTGACCGGATCCGCCTGGAATAAGACGTACGCCACGTGCGGTTGTTGCTTGAGGCAACCAAGCCATACGGTTGCCCGAAGCAACTCTTCCCCCGTCTTTCTCCGGAGGCACTCCACGATGACGCAGGCGACAGCGCCCACCCGGGCGACCGCCGTCGACATGTCCCACCGGCAGATCCTGGAGGCTCTCTCCGGCCTGCTACTGGGCATGTTCGTCGCGATCCTCTCCTCCACGGTCGTCTCCAACGCGCTGCCGCGGATCATCACCGAGCTGCACGGCGGCCAGTCCGCGTACACCTGGGTGGTCACCTCGACGCTGCTGGCAACCACGGCGACCACCCCGATCTGGGGCAAGCTCGCCGACCTGACCAGCAAGAAGATCCTGGTCCAGCTCGCCCTCACGATCTTCGTGCTGGGCTCGGTGCTGGCCGGGCTCTCCCAGTCCACCGGCCAGCTCATCGCCTGCCGGGTGCTCCAGGGCATCGGCGCGGGCGGGCTCACCGCCCTGGCCCAGGTGATCATGGCGACGATGATCACGCCGCGCGAGCGCGGCCGGTACAGCGGCTACCTCGGCGCGGTCATGGCCGTGGGCACCATCGGCGGCCCGCTGATCGGCGGCGTCATCGTCGACACCGACTGGCTCGGCTGGCGCTGGTGCTTCTACGTGGGCGTGCCGTTCGCCGCCCTCGCCCTGGTCGTGCTCCAGAAGACCCTGCACCTCCCGGTGGTCAAGCGGGAGGCGAAGATCGACTGGTGGGGCGCCACCCTGATCACCGCGGCCGTCTCCCTGCTGCTGATCTGGGTCACCCTGGCCGGCGACAAGTACGTCTGGCTGTCCTGGCAGACCGCCGTCATGGTGGCCGGCGCCGTGCTGCTCGGCGCGCTCGCCCTCCGGGTGGAGAACCGGGCCGCCGAGCCGATGATCCCGCCGCGCCTGTTCCGCAACCGCACCATCACCCTCGCGGTGGTCGCCAGCATCGCGGTCGGCGTCGGCATGTTCGGCGCCTCCGTCTTCCTCGGCCAGTACTTCCAGATCAGCCGCGGCGAGAGCCCGACGATGTCCGGCCTCATGACGCTGCCGATGATCCTCGGCCTGCTGGTCGCCTCCACCGTGGTCGGCCGCATCATCACCAACACCGGCCGCTGGAAGCGCTACCTGGTCGCCGGCTCGGCGCTGCTCACCGCCGGCTTCGCGCTGATGGGCACCATGCGGGCGGACACCCCGTACTGGCGGCTCGCCGTCTTCATGGCGCTGATCGGCCTCGGCCTGGGCATGACCATGCAGAACCTGGTCCTCGCCGTGCAGAACACCGTCGGCCCGCACGAGCTCGGCGCGGCCAGCTCGGTGGTCGCCTTCTTCCGCAGCCTGGGCGGCGCCATCGGCGTGAGCGCGCTCGGCGCGATCCTCGGCCACAAGGTCAAGGACTACCTCGCCGAGGGGCTCGCCGGGCTCGGCATCCCGGCGTCCAGCTCCGGCAGCGGCGGTACCCTGCCGAATGTGCACACCCTGCCCGCCCCGATCCGCGCGGTCGTCGAGGCCGCGTACGGGCACGGCGCCGGGGACATCTTCCTGGCCGCCGCCCCGTTCGGGCTGATCGCGCTGATCGCGGTGGTGTTCATCAAGGAGGTGCCGCTGCGCCGCACCAACAGCGACGCGATCTCCACCGAGGTCGAGCGGGAGTCGACCGTCGCGGCCGGCGGTGGCGCCGCGGTGGTTCGCACGGGCGGACGGGACTGACCCGATGGACGCCCCCGAGCGTGAGAAGTACGGCCCGGAGGCCCGGCCGCTGCCGTTCGAACGCGGCACGGACGGGCCCCGGGTGGTGCTGGTCGGCGTCGACGGCAGCCGCACCTCGCTGCGCGCCGCCTCGTACGCGGCCGGCCTGGCCCGCCGGCAGGGCGCCGGGCTGGTGGTGGTCTTCGTCAGCTCGCCGTCGCCGTACACCGCGATCATGTCCGGTGTGGTGGCCGGGGCGGTTCAGCAGACCCAGGACGAGCTGGCCGCCGAGCTGCGCGAGGAGTGCCGGCGCGGCGCCGAGGAACTGGGCCTGCCGGTGACCTTCCTGTGCCGGCGCGGCGACGCGTACGCCGAACTGGCCAAGGCGGCCGACGAGCAGCGCGCCGACCTGGTCGTGGTCGGGTCCTCCGAGCAGGCCGGCCACAAGCTGGTCGGCTCGGTGGCCACCCGGCTGGTCCGCACCGGCCGCTGGCCGGTCGTGGTGGTGCCCTGAAGTAAGGAAGGGCCCCCGCTTAACGCCTCGCGAGGTGAAGGGGGCCCCTCCTAACATGCCCGCATGACCTGGAGAGCACCTGAGATCGACCGCAAGACCGAGCCCTACGTCGGTGACGAGCGCACCATGCTCGAAGGCTGGCTCGACTACCACCGCGACACGCTGCTGCACAAGTGCGCCGGCCTGACCGCCGAGCAGTTGCGGACGGCGAGCGTCGAGCCGTCGACCCTGACCCTGCTGGGGCTGGTCCGGCACATGGCCGACGTGGAGCGCTGGTGGTTCCGCATCCGCGCCGCCGGGGAGGACATCCCCGGCCTCTACGACGGCGACGAGGACCCGGACGCGGATTTGAACGCCGTCGCCGACGCCGACCCGGCGGAGGCCTTCGCCACCCTCCGCGCCGAGGTGGAGGCGGCCCGGAAGGCCGCCGCCGGCCTGTCGCTGGACCACACCTTCCGGCGGCCCCGCCGCGACGGCACCGCCGACGACATGAACCTCCGCTGGGTCTACGTGCACATGATCGAGGAGTACGCCCGGCACAACGGCCACGCCGACCTGATCCGCGAGCGCATCGACGGCGTCACCGGCGACTGACCGCCACCGGGGCACCGGCCCGCAACAACTGCTCCCCGAGCGGGGTGAGCGCGTGCCGCACCGCCGGACCGGCCCGGTGGCTGGTGACCAGGCCGGCCGCCCGCAGGGTCGCCGCGTGCTGGCTGGCCGACGCGACCGACACGCCGACCACCCGGGCCAGCTGCGACGTGGTCGGCGTGTCGGCCGCCGCCGCCAGCACGGCCGCCCGGGTCCGCCCCAGCAGGTCCGCCAACGGGGTGCCGGTGGTCAGCTCCCGCCGGGTCGGCCGGATCGGGTACGCCAGCACCATCGGGCCGGTCGGGTCGTCCAGCACCACGGGCTGCGGCACGAAGTACGAGGGCACCAGCGTCACGCCCCGGCCATCCGGCGAGAGCACCACCCCGGCGCCGAAGGCGCACTCGTACGACAGCTCGTAGGACCGGCCGGTCGGCGCGAAGCGCAGGTGCGGGCTGAGGTCGCGCAGCACCCGGTCGATCCCGGCGTCGGCCAGGGCGCGGCCACGCACCGCCCGGTCGGCGTGCACCGCCGCGACGACGGTCCGCCAGTAGGGGCCCACCGCGACCGCGTGGAACGCCACCATGGCCTCCCGCAGGAGTCGCCGCGCCGCGGGATCACCGGCGGCGAGCGGCCCGACGCGGGCCGGCAGGTCGCCCGCCTCGATCCGGGGGCGCAGCTCGCCGGCGAGGACCTCGGTCGGGGTGCTGTCGACCCCGGCGAGCGCCTCGGACAGGTCGCTACCGAGACCGGGCGGGGTGAGGAAGTCGGGGAACCAGTCCGACCGCCGGCACAGGTCCAGGTAGGGGCGCATGGGCGCGGTCAGTGCGGCCCGGGTCCGGGCCCGCCAGGCGGCCAGGTGCGCCGGCAGCCCGGGCTGGAGGACGCGCTGCCCGGCCGCCCCGAGTTCCAGCAGCGCCGACGGGGCGGAGCGCAACACGGTACGGCTGAGGTCCGTCGCGGTCAGGCGCAGCGTCACCACGGGGCCGACGGTAGTACGGCGGGCCGCCGCCGGCCGCCCGGCCGCCGTGCCCTTTCGGCCACGGTTGAAAGGGCCTGCCGGCGTCCCGCCGCTCCGGTGACGCTCGGGCCATGAGAAAACTGCTCGCCACCACCACCGCCGGTCTGGCCGTGCTGGCCGCCACCGTGCCCGGCCCGGCCGTCGCCGCGGCGCCCCACCCCGACACCTACCTCGTGTCCCGGGACTCGGAGGTCCGGCCCGAGGGCATCGCGGTCGCACCCGACGGCACCATGTACGTCACCAGCGTCAGCACCGGCGCCGTCTACCGCGGCCACACCGCCCCCGCGGAACTGCGCCCGTTCCTGCCGGCCGGCGGGGACGGACGGAGCGCGGCCGCCGGCGTGCACCTGGACCGGCAGGGCCGAATCTTCGTGGCCGGCTGGGACACCGGCGCCCTGTTCGTGCACGCCCTGGACGGCACGCTGCTGGGCCGGCGGGACGCCGCCGGCGCCGCCCTCAACGACCTGGCGGTCACCGCCGACGCCGTCTACGTCACCGACTCCGCCACCGGCACGGTCTGGCGGGCGTCGCTCGCCGGCGGGCGGGTCGGTGACCTGGTTCCGTGGCTGACCGCCGCCGACTTCCCGGCCGCGCCCGGCTTCCTGAACGGGATCGTCGTCACCGGTGACGGCCGGCTCGCGCTGGTCGCCGACCAGGGCACCGGGGAGCCCGGCACCGAGCGGCTGTGGCGGGTGGACCTGGCCGGGCGGACCGCCGCACCGGTCGACGTCACCGGGGGCCAACTGGGCGCCGACGGTCTGCTGCTCGACGGGGACCGGCTGTACGGGGTGGTGAACGCCCCCGACGGCACGGGTGGCTGGCGCTTCGCGGTGAACCTGGCGCGGCTCGACGCCGACCGGCGGACCGCGCGGGTGGTACGGCAGTCACCGTCGGTCGGCCTGGCCGAGTCACCGACCACCATCGCCCGGGACGGTGACCGGCTGCTCTGGGTGAACAGTCAACTCAACGCCGCGGCGCCCAGCCCGCCCTTCACGGTCACCCGGGTCCCGGGCCTGTGCTGATCCGGCCGGACCGGCTCAGAACGCCAGCGCCGCCCGGATGTAGCGCAGGTCGGCCGGGCCGCTCCAGCGGTGGGCGGAGAGCCCGGCCACGCGCGCGCCGGCCACCGCCCGGTCCTCGTCGTCGACGAACAGCACCCGCGCCGGCGGCGTCCCCAGCGCCTCGCAGGCCGCCTGGAAGTATTCCTTCGCCGGCTTGTGCACCCCGACCACCGAGGAGTTGACCACGACGTCCAGCTCGTCGGTCAGGTCCAGCGCGGCCAGGTCGGCGTCGAGCACGTCGGTGGCGTTGGTGCCCAGCCCCACCCGCACGCCGGCCGCCCGCACCTCCCGGATGAAGCCGAGCACCTCGGGGTCGACCTCGCCCCGGTAGCTCTGCCACGCGTCCACCGCGGCCCGGGCCCGCCCCGGGTCGCCGACCGAGGGGGTGAGCGCGTCGGCCACGCTGGTCATCCACTCGGCGTGGCTCACCTTGCCGGTGAGCACCGGCTGGAGCAGCCCCCAGGACATGGCGATCTCGCCGAGGACGCCCTCGGTCAGCCCGTACTCCCGCTCGACCCGGGCGGCGACCGCCGGGTCCCAGCGGCGCAGCACGCCGTCGAAATCGACCAGGAGCGCCGTGGCGCGTTCCCGACTCACTCGCTGTTCCCCTACCCCTCGTCGTCGGCCCGGTTGAGCCGCTGGCTGATCACCTGGGTGACCCCGCTGCGCATGGTCACGCCGTAGAGCGCGTCGGCGATCTCCATGGTGCGTTTCTGGTGGGTGATCACGATGAGCTGGCTCTTCTCGCGGAGCTGGGCCAGCAGCGTGATCAGGCGGCCCAGGTTGACGTCGTCGAGGGCCGCCTCCACCTCGTCCATGATGTAGAACGGACTGGGCCGCGCGCGGAAGATCGCCACAAGCATGGCCACCGCGGTCAGCGACCGCTCGCCGCCGGACAGCAGCGAGAGCCGCTTGATCTTCTTGCCGGGCGGCCGGGCCTCGACCTCGACGCCGGTGGTGAGCAGGTCCTCCGGGTCGGTGAGCACCAGCCGACCCTCGCCGCCCGGGAAGAGCACCGTGAACACCTGCTCGAACTCCCGCGCCGTGTCCTCGAACGCGCTGGCGAAGACCTCCAGGATGCGGTCGTCGACGTCCTTGACCACGGTGAGCAGGTCCCGGCGGGTGGCCTTGAGGTCCTCCAGCTGCTCGGAGAGGAACTTGAAGCGTTCCTCCAGCGCGGCGAACTCCTCCAGCGCCAACGGGTTGACCTTGCCGAGCAGGGCCAACTCCCGCTCCGCCTTGGCGGCACGCTTCTCCTGCACCGGCCGCTCGTAGCGGACCGGCTCGGGCACCGGCGTGCCCTCCTTCTCCGCCGCCGCGAGGTCCGCATCGGTGGGCGGGACGAGCTGGTCGGGGCCGTACTCGGCGACCAGGGTGGCCACGTCGAGGCCGAAGTCCTCGGCGGCCTTCGCCTCCAACTGCTCGATGCGCAGCCGCTGCTCGGCGCGGGCCACCTCGTCCCGGTGCACCTGGCTGGTCAGCCGCTCCAGCTCGGCGCCGAGCCGCTTCGCCGCGCCGCGTACCTCGGACAGCTCGGCCTCGCGGGCGGCGCGCTCGCGGGCCACCTCGTCGCGGTGCTCCTCGGCCCGGGCGATCGAGACGGTGAGCCGGGTGAGCGCCTCGCGGGCGCCGCCGACCACGGCCCGGGCGATCTCCGCGCCGCGGGTGCGGGCCGCGCGCCGGGCGGCCGCGCGCTCCCGCGCGGCCCGCTCGGCGGTCGCCAGCCGGGCGAGCGAGTCGGCCCGGCCGGCGATCGAGGAGACCCGCTCCTCGGCGGTACGCACGGCGAGGCGGACCTCCATCTCGTTCTGCCGGGCCTGCGGCACCATGGCGGCGAGCTGGTCGCGTTCCTCGGTGGACGGTTCGGCGTCGAGCGGGGTGGCCTCGGCCAGCCGGAGCCGTTCCTCCAGCTCGGCGAGGGCCGCCAGGTCGCGTTCCCGGGCCGCCTCGGCGCGGGCGCGGGACTCGCCGAGCCGGTCGGTCTCCGCCTTTGCCGACCGGGCGGCCGCGCCCAGCTCGGCGAGGCGGCGGGCGGCGGCGTTGCGGTGGCTCTCGGCCTCCCGCTTGGCGGCGGCGGCGTGCTGTACGGCCTCCTTGGCGGCGGCCACCTCGGCGCGCGCCTCGATCAGTTGCTCGCGCAGCTCGGCGCTGGTCCGCTCGGCGGTGGCCCGGTTGGTCCGGGCCTCCTCGACGGCGGCCTGCACCTCGATGTAGCTGGGCGCCTTGGCCGACCCGCCGGCCGCCGCGTACGCCCCGACCACGTCGCCGTCGGGGGTGACCGCGCGCAGCTCCGGGTTGCCGGCGACCAGCTCGGCGGCGGCGGCCAGGTCGTCGACCAGCACCACGTCGCGCAGCGCCCGGTGCACCGCCGGGCGGATCTCGGCGGAGCACTCCACGAGGTCGGGGGCCCAGCGGGCGCCGTCGGGCAGCTTCGGGCGCAGCGCGTCGGCGGAGCCGGCCATGCCGGGGCCGGCGGGGCTGCCGACCAGCAGGCCGGCACGGCCGGCGTCGGAGATCTTGAGCAGCCGCATGGCCTCGACGGCCTCGTCCACGCCGCTGACCGCGACCGCGTCGGCGAGCCCGCCGAGCGCGGCGGCGAGCGCCGCCTCGTTGCCCGGGGCCACGGTGAGCAGCCCGGCCAGGCTGCCGAGCAGGCCGGGCACCTGGTCGGCGCGGGCCAGCAGGGCGCCCGCGCCGTCCTTGCGGCGCAGGCCGAGGGCGAGCGCCTCCTCGCGGGCCTTCCAGGTCGCCGCGTCCTTCTCGGCGGCCCGCTCGGCGTCGGCGAGGCTGCGCACGGCGGCCTGGGCCTGCTCGTGCACGGCGACCGCCTCGGCGTGCCGGGCGTCCAGGTCGGCGTTGTCCCGGTCGGCCTCGGTGGACTGTTCGGCGACCGCGTCGAGTTCGCCCTGGGCCTTCTCGGCGCGGGCCAGGGCGTCGGTGTGCGCGGCGGCGAGCCGTTCGATCTCCTCGCCGGCGCTGGTGGTCCGGGCCCGCGCGGAGTTGACCTGGCCGGTCAGCCGGGCCAGGCCCTCGCGCCGGTCGGCGATGGCCTTGGCGGCGGCGACCAGTTCCCGCTCGGCGGCGGCGAGTTGCCGCTCCAGTTCCTGCCGGTGCTCGACCGCCTCGGCGAGCCGGATCTGGTCGTCGGTGAGCGCCGCCCGCAGCTCCTCCTCCTGCTCGCGGACCCGCCGGGACTCGGCCTCCAGCTGCTCCGGGTCGCGGCCGGGGCGCTCGTCGTCCCCGGAGGCGCTGAGGTGCCGCAGCCGTTCCCGGGCGAGCTGCTCGATCGAGCGGAACCGCTCCTGGAGCGCGGACAGCTTGTACCAGGTGTCCTGGGCCGCGGCGAGCAGCGGGGCGTCCTCGGCCAGCGCCGCCTCCAGCTCGCCGAGGCGGGCCTGCACCTCACCGTGCTCGCCCTCGATCTGCTCGCGCCGCTCGCGCAGCGCGGTCTCGTCGGCGATCTCCCGGTCCAGGGTGGTGCGCAGGGTGTGCAGGTCGTCGGCGAGCAGCCGCAGCCGGGCGTCGCGCAGGTTGGCCTGGATGGCGGCGGCCCGGCGGGCCACCTCGGCCTGCCGGCCCAGCGGCTTGAGCTGGCGGCGCAGCTCGGCGGTGAGGTCGGTGAGCCGGTTGAGGTTGGTCTGCATCGCGTCGAGCTTCCGCAGCGCCTTCTCCTTGCGCTTGCGGTGCTTGAGGACGCCGGCCGCCTCCTCGATGAACGCCCGCCGGTCCTCCGGCTTGGCGTGCAGCATGCCGTCGAGCCGGCCCTGCCCGACGATGATGTGCATCTCCCGGCCGATGCCGGAGTCCGAGAGCAGCTCCTGGATGTCCAGCAGCCGGCACGAGTCGCCGTTGATCTCGTACTCGCTCTCGCCGGAGCGGAACATCCGGCGGGTGATGGAGACCTCGGTGTACTCGATCGGCAGCGCGCCGTCGGTGTTGTCGATGGTGAGGGTGACCTCGGCCCGGCCCAGCGGCGCCCGCCCGGCGGTGCCGGCGAAGATGACGTCCTCCATCTTGCCGCCGCGCAGCGCCTTGGCGCCCTGCTCGCCGAGGACCCAGGCGATGGCGTCGACGACGTTGGACTTGCCGGAGCCGTTCGGGCCGACCACGCAGGTGATCCCCGGCTCCAGCTTCAGCGTCGTCGCGGAGGCGAAGGACTTGAAGCCCTTCACCGTCAGGCTCTTGAGATGCACCTTCTCGATCCTCGTCCGGTGGCCGCCGTACCGTCGCCGGCTGCGCGGACCTGGCGAACCCGCAGACTAACCCGCGGCCGGGGAGAGCCTGGTACGCGACCCACCCGGTGCCGGAGGTGTCCGGATTCCGGCGGTGTGGCGTACGCCACGGAAAAGTGCAAGATCATAATTGCGGGACGCAATTCCGGGGCCGGCCAGCAAGATCGCGGAATGAGGCCCGGAAAACAAAAAGCTGCGCGCCGGCACTGAAGTGTCGGCGCGCGTTTTCTGTGTGGTGCGATTCAGTTTTCCGACGACCGGAGATCAGGTCAGCGCGGGCTCGGCCAGTCGGAGGAGGTCATCCGCCTCCGCCGCAGCCGCCGCAAGCCGATCGTTGTCGGCACGCAGACGCGTGATCTCGAACTCCAGTGCCTGAACCCTGGCACGCAGTCGGGTGACCTCGTCGAGCAGACGCCGGTCGGGCGCTGCACCTACGTGGCCGTAGAGGGCCTTCGCCATGCTGACTCCTTGATATGCGCTGCCGGAAAGGCCGGCCAACGCGCGCCCATGATGTTCGCGGCTGCCATCCCCGCGAAATCCGGGCATGGCTGGGCGCGACTGGCGACACCTATATATTGAGCCGAACCCCCCTCCTTCGTCAAGTTCCCGCAGGCCGTAGATCATCTCCACGTCCACCGATCCACTTGTCGGGGGGTTGCCACAAGGCGCGGACACGCTCTGTCCGGACGCCTTTACTGTACGCCCGGGAATGTGTGAACGCCTCACCCTTGCTGTCGGGTTCCCCTTAACTCTTTCTTAGCCACGTTGCCGCAGCTCGCACCGCGCCCGTAGCGTCACTGCGGCCCGCAACCGACCCGTGGAGGGGACAGGCGTGTACCGCTGGACCGACCCGATCGACCCGGATGGCGTCTCCCGACGCCCCGAGCCACCGACCGACGAAGGGCCGGCCTGGCTCACCGACCGGCCCGAGCCGCGGTCGTCCTACCTCTTCGGGGACGAGCCGGGGCAGCCCGGCCCGGACCGGACCGAGGCGCCGACCGGCGCCTGGCAGGCCGACGCCCCGGCCACCCCGTGGCGGGACGACCCCACGCCCGAGCGCACCGGCCACCTCCCCACGGCCGACGCCGGGACGCACGGGTGGGCCGACGCCGGGCGGTACGCCGACGCCGACCGGACCGGGTACCACCCGGCCGCCGAGCCAGCGGCGTACGGCCCGGCGGCCCACCCGGGCGCACCGATGTCCCCCTACGAGCGGGCCGGCGGCTGGCACCCCGAGGAGCAGCACACCGCCGCCTGGCAGCCGGCCGCCGACGAGCAGCCCGCCGCGTGGCAGCCGTCCGCCCACGAGGGGCGGTCGACGGGCTCCTGGCAGCCGGGCACCGAGGCCGAGGACAACGGCCGTCACCGGCAGCGGCGCCGCCTGCCGCGTCCCCTCCTGATCGGTGGGGCCGCCGCCGCGGCGACGCTCGTGGTGAGCCTCGGCGTGGGCGCCCTGGTGCTGCCCGGTGACGACCAGCCGACCGAGCGGACCGCCGCCGACGCCCCGGTTGCCGCCGCCCCGCTCGCGTCCGACGGCACCGAGGCGGACCCGGGTGACGCGCTCGCGCCGGAGTCGACCAGCCCGAGCGCCGCGCCGACCAGCGCCCGGCCGACCCCGACGAAGAAGCCGACCCCGAAGCCGAGCCGGACCACGGCCCCGTCCCGACAGCTGCCGCGGAGCGCCGCGCCGAGCAGCACGGGCGCCACGGCGACCTCGACCAAGGGGCTCACCGCGGAGCTGCGGGAGGTCGTCGACCTGGTCAACCAGGAGCGGGCCAAGGCCGGCTGCAAGGCGCTGGCCGTCGACGACAAGCTGACGCTCGCCGCCCAGCGGCACAGCCAGGACCAGGCCGACAACAAGAAGATGTCGCACGACGGCAGCGACGGCAGCGACGTGGGCGACCGGCTCGACCGGGTCGGCTACGCCTGGCGGTCCTACGGCGAGAACGTCGCCTGGAACCAGCAGAGCCCCGCCGCGGTCATGGACGCCTGGATGAACTCCCCGGGGCACCGGGCCAACATCCTGAACTGCTCGTTCACCGAGATCGGCGTGGGCGTGGCGCGGAGCAACGGGCCGTACTGGACGCAGGACTTCGGCACGCCGCGCTGACCGGCGCGTCGTGACCGGGCCCGCGCTCGTTGACCGGGTGAGGTACGCCGGGGACGCCTGAGCCGTGCCGGCCCGCGTGGCCGGCACACCGGGGCCGCCGGAGACGTACCGGCAGGGGGCGGGGTGCCGCCCGCGACCCGGGAGCTGTCGATGCGGATCCGGCCGGCGTGGGCCGTGCCGCCCCGGCCGGTCCGCGTCCGCCGACGCGGGCCGCGCCGGGGCGTCGCGCTGGTGCTGACGGCGCTGCTGCTCGCCCCGGCCGCGGCCTGTCGGCAGCCGGTCGTCCCGCCCGGCGCGCCCACCCCGTGGCCGGCCGCGCAGGCCCGGCAGTGGCAGTGGCAGTGGCAGCTCACCGGCCCGGTCGACGTGACCGTCGAGGCCGACGTCTTCCTGCTCGACCCGGTGCGGACCACCTCCGCCGAGACCGGCGCGCTGCGCGCCCGCCATCGCCGCCTGGTGTGCCACGTCCGGGCCGGCACCTACGCGACCGGTGACCCGGACGCCAGCCGCTTCCCGGCGGCGGTACGTGGGGCGGCGGTCCCGGGCCGGCCGGGCAGCCACTGGCTGGACGTCCGCCGGTGGGACTCGCTGGAGCCCGTGCTGGCCGACCGGTTGCGGCTCTGCCGGGGCAAGGGCTTCGGCGCGATGGCGCTCGACGACGCCGACGGCTACCTGCACCGCCCCGGCTTCCCGCTCACCTTCGACGACCAACTGCTGTTCAACCGCCGGCTGGCCGCACTGGCCCGGCGGCTGGACCTCTCCCCCGGGCTGGTCGACGACCTGCCGCAGGTGGCGGCGCTCGCCCCCGACTTCGACTTCGCGGTCAACCAGGAGTGCGTCCGGCGAGGCGGGTGCGACAAGCTGCTGCCGTTCGTCGACGAGGACAAGCCGGTCTTCCACGTGGAATACACCGGCGACCCGGCCGAGTTCTGCGTCACCACGGTCGGCTACGGCTTCGCCTCGATCCTCAAGGACCGCACCCTGGACGCCTGGCGCGAGCCCTGCGTGCTCCCCTGAGGCGGCATCCCGGTCAGATCGAACGACGGGCGATGCCTGGCCGCCGCGCTGGTCTGAGGTGCCGCTCCTTGTGCTGCCGGACCATCTCGTCCCAGACCTCCTGCGGGAAGTCCGGGTCCGGTGGTATCCACCTGTGCGAGTTGTCGGAGTAGTGGAACTTCTCGTCACCCGGCTTGAGCACGCTCACGGCAACCAGCCGAGGAAGCGACGATGGAGTGGGCCGGCCGGAGCCCAGCCCATGTCCTGAGTGGCGGACAGCAGGTGCGAGGCCATGTAGAGGGAGAGGGACACCGGGGCGCCCTCGTACTCGGCGAGGAGTTGCCGGCGGCGCGTGGGACACGGCCAGGGCAGGCTGCACCCCGCGCAGGTCCATATCGGCTGAACGGGCCCGTGATCAGTCATGGGTCGAACAGGTCTTTCGCGGCATACCACCACGATGCCGGTCAGCCGACCGGTTAGTCAACTGGCAATGTCCATTAGACTAGCAGCCATCGACCTAGGTTCAGGCCATGGACCGAGGGCCGGGGCAGCTCATGGGGCCCTACGAGATTGCCCAGCGCCTAGGCGTGTCACGGCAGCGGTTCCAGCAGCTCGCCAGATATCCCACCTTCCCGAAGCCCTACCAGGAACTGCGCGGCATGAAGGTGTGGCTTGCCGACGACGTCGAGCGCTGGATCAAGGAGTACCGCCAGCCCCGCCCCACCGAGGACGACACACAGGCCTGACAACTACACCGTCACTACGCTTCGCCGGTGATGAATGATTCCGGTGGCGCGCTGGGTATCGAGGCCGCTCGCCACCGCGCTCGACGGCATCCGGCACGGCGAGTGGCCGCCCGGGTGGAGCCGTCGCCCTCACGACCTTGACCGGCGCATGGCCAAGGCGAAGCGGCTTCTCGCCGCCGTCCCCCGGATGGTTCCCGTGTACGGCCACCGCTACCTGCCGGCCGGCCGCGGCTCGTCCGGGCATCCCGTGCTCTCCATCCACGGACTGAGCGACACCATCGTGTACGGCCACGACCTCGCCCACTACATCGATCACGAGTTCCGAGAGCCCAGGGTGACCGTTTCCTTCTGGCGCGAATACGTGTGAGAGCTGAGGCCCCGTCGGCTGTTGTCGAAGGCCGGCTACGCCCTCACATCCGGCTTCCAGTCCCGCGCGAGGAGCCCGAGCAGCACCTCGTCGAGGAACTCGCCCAGCACCCAGGCCGAGGAGCGCAGCACGCCCTCGCGGACGAAGCCGTTGCGCTCGGCGGAGCGCAGCATCGCGGCGTTGTCCGCCAACGTCTCGATCTGCAGCCGCTGGAGGCCGCGCACGACGAATCCGTAGTGGCACAGCACCGCCACCACGTCGGTGCCGTAGCCCTTCCCTCGCGCGGACGGGAGCAGTCCCAGACCGATTTGCGCGGACCGGTTGTGGTTGTCGATACCCCACAGGGTGGCGGTGCCGACCAGCGTGCCGCCGTCCAGCTCCACCACGGAGAACGGGACGCTCCCCTGCTCCTGGTCGTCCACCACGAGCCGCGGGTCTTTCGAGCCGGGCGTGATCGGCCGCCACGGCCCGCCTTCGGCCCGGGATGAGTTGACCACGTCGTCGTAGAGCTCGGTTCGCAAGGTCGGGATGTCGTCCTCGTGCCGGGCCCTGAGCCCGACCGTCTTGCCCCTCAGCATGCGAGCTTCCTACCGGACCGGAACGGTCATCGACAAACCGATCGCCCTCCGCGTACCCGTGGACGAAGCAGCACCGCCCCCGGCCTGGACGGGCGGGGGCGGTGCCGGGGGGAGCGGCGGTCGTCAGCCGGCGGCGGCGCCGCTGGCCGGGGCCGGGGTGCCGGCGCCGCGCTGCGACGGGACGCCGGCGTGCTCGGCGCTGAGCGGGGTGGCCAGTTCCTCCAGGGACTTCCCCTCGGCCTTGACGCCGAGGGTCAGCTCCACCAGGCCACCGATGATCATGACGGCGGCGCCGACGACGAAGGCGACCACCGTGTCGCCGACCTTGCCGGTGCCGACCAGCTTGGCGAAGAGCAGCGGGCCGGTGATGCCACCGGCGGCGGTGCCGATCGCGTAGAAGAACGCGATGGCCATGGCCCGGGTCTCCATCGGGAAGATCTCGCTGACCGTCAGGTACGCGGCGCTGGCGCCGGCCGAGGCGAAGAACAGCACCACGCACCAGCAGGCGGTCATGCTGACCGCGTTCAGCACGCCCGAGTGGAACAGCCAGGCGGTGCCGAGCAGCAGCACGCCCGAGCCGATGTACGAGCCGGCGATCATCGGCACCCGGCCGACGGTGTCGAAGAGCTTGCCCAGCAGCAGCGGACCGAGCAGGTTGCCGACCGCGATCACCGCGAAGTAGTAGCCGCTGTTGCCCGGCGGGACGTCGAAGAACGTCTGCAGGATCTGGGCGAAACCGAAGGTGATCGCGTTGTAGAGGAACGCCTGCCCGATGAAGAGCGAGAAGCCGAGGGTGGCGCGCTTCGGGTAGCGGGCGAACAGGGTCCTGGCGATCTCCAGGAAGTTGGTGCTCTTGCGCTGCTTGACCTCGATCCAGTTGTCCGCCTCGGTGAGGTCCTTGCCGGTCTCACGCTTCACCTCGGCCTCGACCGACTCGACGAGATGGTTCGCCTCGTCGGCCCGACCGTGGATGAACAGCCACCGTGGGCTCTCCGGGACGTGCCGCCGGACCAGCAGGATCACCACGCCGAGCACGGCGCCCAGCCCGAACGCCACCCGCCAGCCGAGGTTGGTCGGCAGGCCGTTGAGCAGCGGCACGGTGAGCAGCGCGCCGAGGGCCGCGCCGAGCCAGAAGGTGCCGTTGATGATGATGTCGATCCGGCCGCGATGCCGCGCCGGGATCAGCTCGTCGATCGCCGAGTTGATGGCCGCGTACTCGCCGCCGATGCCCATGCCGGTGAGGAACCGGAACAGGAAGAACCACCAGGTGTCGAAGGACAGCGCGGTCAGGGCGGTGGCGACCAGGTAGAGCCCGAGGGTCAGCAGGAACAGCTTCTTGCGCCCGAACCGGTCGGTGAGCCAGCCGAAGAAGAGCGCGCCGGTGCAGGCGCCGGCCACGTAGAGCGCGGCGGCCAGGCCGGTGACCTGGCTCTGGGTGATGCTCAGGCCGCTGCCCGGCTCGGCGAGCTTGCCGGACAGGTTGCCGACGATGGTCACCTCGAGGCCGTCGAGGATCCACACCGTGCCGAGGCCGATCACGATCATCCAGTGCCAGCGGGACCACGGCAGCCGGTCCAGGCGGGCCGGGACGTTGGTCCGTACGGTGCCGGTCCGCACGTCGGTGCTCATGACGCGCTCCCGGGGGCTGCGGTGGCCGGGGCGCGACGGCGGTCCCCCGGCGTGAGCTGTTCGTCCATGGCGGCCCAGATGCCCCGCCGCCGCAGCCGTTAATCCTGCCGTGACACCTCCGTCACAGGGGCGAAGGGCGGACCGGACCGGCCCGCCCTCCCCCGTCCCCCCGGACTCAGCGCGCGCCGACCAGCTCCGGGGCCGGCGCCGGCGGCTCGGCCGGCGGGGTCGCCGCCCGGCCGCGCAGGAACCGCGGCGCCCACCAGTTCGCGTCGCCCAGCAGGGTCATCAGCGAGGGCAGCACCACCGCCCGGATGATCGTGGCGTCCAGCAGGATCGCCGCGGCCAGCCCGATGCCGAGCTGCTTGAAGTCGATGGTGCTCAGCGTCGCGAAGATCGAGAAGACCCCGACCATGACGATCGCCGCGCTGGTCACCACCCCCGCCGAGGAGGTGATCCCGTACGCCACGGCGTCCTTGTTCGTCATCCCCTGGCGGATGCCCTCGCGGATCCGGCTGACCACGAAGACGTGGTAGTCCATGGAGAGCCCGAACAGCACCACGAACAGGAACATCGGCAGCCAGGTGACGATCGCGTCCATCGAGGTGAAGCCGAGCAGACCCTCCGCCCAGTCGCCCTGGAAGACCAGCACCAGGAGGCCGTACGCGGCCCCGGCGGAGAGCAGGTTCAGCAGGATCGAGGTGAGCGCCACCACCACCGAGCGGAACGTCCAGGCCATCACGAGGAAGGTCAGCGCCAGGACGAAGGCCGCCACCAGGGGCAGCTTCGCCCAGATGTGGTCGGCGTAGTCCTCGCTGGCCGCCACGCCGCCGCCGACCGCGTACTCGACGCCCGGGATGCCGCCCAGCGCGGCCGGGACGAGGTCCTGGCGCAACTCGTGCAGGGAGCGGGACGCCTCGTCGGTGCGGCTCGCGTACGGGGTGGCCACCTCCAGCACCGACACCCGCCGGTCGGCCGACACCTGGATCTTCGGGCCGTCCCCCTCGGCCGGCGCGAAGAGCGGGTCGGCGGCGGCCCGGCCGGCCAGCCCGGTGAGCGCGGCCTTCACCCGGTCGGCCTGCTCGGCCGGCGCCCGCACGGCCACCGTGTGGCTGGTGCCGTTGCTCGGGAAGGCCGCGGTGAGCCGGTCGTACGCCTGCATGGCCGCCGTGTTGCGGGGCACGTCCTCCATGCCGGGGAACTTCAGCTTCATGCCGAGCGCCGGGGCGGCCAGGGCGAGCAGCAGCCCGACCGAGACCACCAGGGTGGCCACCGGCGCGCGCAGCGCCGGCTTCAGCACGGCCGGCCAGAAGCGGGGCCGGGCCGGCTGGCCGTGCCGCCCGACGCGCGGGGCGGTGAGCCGCCACAGCAGCGGCACCCGGGGCCGGTCGACCCAGCGGCCCAGCTTCGCCAGGAGCGCCGGCAGGACGGTCAGCGAGCCGATCACCGCGACCGCGACCACGAGGATCGAGCCGACGGCGAGCGACGAGAAGATGGCGTCCTGGGCGAGCAGCAGCCCCGCCATCGAGATGATCACTGCGGTGCCGGAGACCACCACGGCGTGCCCGGAGGTCTCCGCCGCGATCTCGACCGCGTCGAGCCCGGAACGCCCCTTGGCCCGCTCCTCGCGTTCCCGCCGGACGTAGAACAGCGAGTAGTCCACGCCGACCGCCATGCCGATCAGCAGGATGACGCTGGCCGTCGTGTCGGTGGCCGGCACCAGGTGCGAGGCGAGGGTGGAGAGGCCCATGGCCGCGGCCACCGAGGAGAGCGCGAGCAGCACCGGCACGCCGGCCGCGATGAGCGCGCCGAACGCGATGATCAGGATGGCCAGGGTGACCGGCAGGCTGAGCAGCTCGGCCCGCTTGAAGTCCTTGCCGAGGGTGTCGTCGAGCGCCTGGCCGATGGACGGGCCGCCGACCTGCTCGACCCGCAGCGCCGGGTGCGACTCCTGGACCTTCGCGGTGGTGTCGCGCAGCGGCTGCACCCGGTCGGAGGCGGTCTCCGGGTCGCCCGACATGGTGATCGGCACGAGCATGGCGTTGCCGTCCCGGGACGGCATCGGCGCGCCCACCGAAGTCACGCCGTCGACCTGCCGCAGCCGGGTCGCCGCGTCGTCGGCGGCGGCCTTCGCGGCGGTCGGGTCGAGCGTGCCCGAGCGGGGCGTGATCAGCACGTTCTCGGTGGCCGGCTCGTGGAAGCCGCCACTGTCGACGATCAGCTGGGCCCGCCCGAACTCGCCGATCGCCTGGTCGTCGTCGGTCGCCTCGTTCAGGCCGGCGGCGTTGCCGCCGACGAAGCACACCGCCACGAACACCACCCAGAGCGCGATGGCTCGCCACGGGTGCTCCGCACTCCACCGTGCCAGCCGCACGGTCACCGGTCGCCTGCCCATACCTGGGACCCCCTCCAGCGGTCGGCCCTGTGCCGACCTCTGCTGACGCTAGGGAGCGGGCCGGGCCCGGACATCGGGGAACGGCCCCCGCTCGTCCCCCATGCGGCAGGCTCCGGCCGGGCGGCCCGAACCGGGTCGGCCAACCGGACAGAACGGGATTTTCAGGGTACGACCGGGGGACCCGCCGGGCAGCGGCCGGCGAGGCACACGCGCGCAACCCCGAGCCGGCTCGGGGTCATCCCCGGAGGGCGCCCCCGGGGGCGGGGCTGGCAGCGCGGGCAACTGTAGGACGACCGGTTCATGAACGCCTCGCGCCGGATCGGCGCCCCGCACCGCGGGCAGGGCTCCCCCTCCCGGCCGTACGCGTTCAACGACCGGTCGAAGTAGCCGCTCTCGCCGTTGACGTTGACGTACAGCTCGTCGAAGCTCGTGCCGCCCTGCTTGATCGCCTCGCCGAGCACGTCCCGGACGTGGCCGAGCAGCCGGGTGGCCGCCGGGCCGGTCAGCGCGTCGGTCGGCCGGGCGCCGTGCAGCCCGGCCCGCCAGAGCGCCTCGTCGGCGTAGATGTTGCCGACGCCGGAGATGAGCGTCTGGTCGAGCAGCGCCCGCTTCACCTCGGTGCGCCGCTTCCGCAGCGCGGCCACGAAGCCGGCGTCGGAGAACTCCGGGTCCATGGGGTCCCGGGCGATGTGCGCGATCTCGGCCGGCAGCTCCGCCCCGCCCTCCGAGACGGACAGCCCGCCGAACGTGCGCTGGTCGACGAAGCGCAGCTCCGGGCCGTCGTCGGCGAACCGGAACCGGACCCGCAGGTGCAGCTCGTCGGCCGCGCCGACCGGCTGGAGCAGCAGCTGGCCGGACATGCCGAGGTGCCCGATGATGGCGTCCCCGCTGTCCAGCGGCAGCCACAGGTACTTGCCCCGGCGTCGGACGTCGGTGATCGTCCGGCCGGTCAGCACGTCGGCGAAGTGCTCGCCGCCCGGCTCGTGCCGGCGGACCGCCCGGGGGTGGCGCACCTCGACGGCGCTGATCCGCCGGCCGACGACCCACCCGGCCAGCCCCTGCCGGACGGTCTCGACCTCGGGCAGCTCAGGCACGGCCGGCGCCCGTCTCGGCGGGGTCGCCCGCCGCCTCGTCGGCGGCGGCCTTCGCGGCGGCCTCCGCCTCGGCCTGCTCGGTCAGCACCCGCCAGGCCGACTCGGCGGCCCGCTGCTCGGCCTCCTTCTTGCTGCGCCCCTCTGCGCCGCCGTAGCGGTTGCCGGCCACCACCACCCAGGCCGTGAAGGTCTTGAGGTGGTCCGGGCCGGTGCCCTCGATCCGGTATTCCGGAACGCCCAGCCCCAGCGCGGCGGTCAGCTCCTGGAGGCTGGTCTTCCAGTCCAGCGCCGCGCCCCGGCCAGCCGACTCCGCCATCAGCGGGTCGAACAGGCGGTGGATCACGAGGGCCGCGGTGTCCAGGCCGTACTGGAGGTAGATCGCGCCGAGCAGCGCCTCCAGGGTGTCGGCCAGGATGCTCGCCTTGTCCCGGCCGCCGGTGGCCTCCTCGCCCTTGCCGAGCAGCAGGTACGCGCCCAGCCCGTCCGGGCCGAGACCGCGCGCCACGTCGGCGAGGGCACGCATGTTGACCACGCTGGCCCGCAACTTGGCGAGCTGACCCTCGGGCAGGTCCGGGTGGTTGTGGAAGAGCGCCGTGGTGATCACCACGCCGAGCACCGAGTCGCCGAGGAACTCCAGCCGCTCGTTGGTGGGCAGGCCACCGTTCTCGTACGCGTACGAGCGGTGGGTCAGCGCGCGCTCCAGCAGGTCCGGGTCGAGCGACACCCCGAAGGCCGTCTCCAGGTGGCCGACGGGAGCACGCCGCCGCTTGTCGTTGGTCATGGTGCTACCTCGGTGTCGTTGCGGTCAGGTGCGGGATCCTGCGGGACAGCGTCCAGCAGGGTCGAGACGGTGTCGGTGGCGCCCCGTCGCCACAGGTGGGCGGCGAGGGCGATGCCGGAGGCGACGTCGTCGGGCCGGGCCGCGCCGTGGCAGACCACCACGGTGCCGGCCACCCCGAGCAGGGCCGCCGCGCGGGGAGCGCCACCGCTCGCCGGGGGCCCGCCGGCCATCGCGTACGCGCCCTCGATGGCCTTGAGCAGCACGTTGCCGGTGAAGCCGTCGGTCACCACCACGTCGGCGCGGGAGCCCAGGGAGACGTCGTACCCCTCGACCAGACCGATGTAGCGGGCGCCGCACGGCAGCGGCACGGCGGCGAGGGCGGGGTCGGCGGAGCGGCGCAGGCGGTCGCCCTTGCCCGCCTCGGTGCCCACGGAGAGCAGCCCGACGCGGGGCGCGGCGACGGCGTGCGCCACGGCCGCGTAGGCGGCGCCGAGCACGGCGTGCCGGGCCAGGGTGGCGGGGCCGGGTTCCAGGGTGCCGCCGACGTCCAGCAGCACCACCGGCCCGTCGACGGCGGGCAGGGTGGCCACCAGGGCGGGCCGGCGCACCCCGGTCCAGCGACCGAGGCCGAGCGCGGCGGCGGTGACGGTGGCGCCGGTCGAGCCGGCGGAGACGAGCGCGTCGGCGAACCCGTCGCGGACGGCGTGCACGGCCGCGCGGACGGTGCTCTCCCCGCGCGCGGCCGTGGGGTGGTCGGCCATACCGACGGCGGTCCGCACCGGGCGGACGGTGACCCGGGCACGCTGCTCCGGGTCGAGCGCACCGATCAGCCCGTCGGCGACCTCGGTCGGTCCGACGAGCAGCAGATGCAGGTCAGGGTCGGTACGCACCGCCCGCAGAGCGCCGTCAACCACGACGGCGGGAGCATTGTCCCCGCCGAGGAGGTCGACGGCGATCCGCGCGGCGCCCGGCTCCGTCGGCGCGCCGGCCGGGGAACGGCCGGCGGCGGAGGGAGCCGGGGCACCGGGCGAGAGCCGTGGTGCGTGCGCCACCCGACCGGGGGTCGGGGACGTCACTCGGCGGTCAGACCTCGAGGACCTGGCGGCCGTTGTAGGTGCCGCAGACGGAGCAGGCGGCGTGCGGCAGCTTGGCCGACTTGCACTGCGGGCAGGCAACGGTCGCCACAACCGCGGCCTTCCAGTTCGCCCGGCGGGCGCGGGTGTTGCTGCGCGACATCTTGCGCTTGGGGACGGCCACGGTTCTTACTCCTCTTTACGGGTCAGTTGCGACAGGCCCGCCCAACGCGGGTCGACCTGCTGGTGACTGTGGTCGGCCGGCAGATCGTCCCAGTGCACCCCGCACTCGGGGCACAGGCCTGGGCAGTCCTCCCGGCAGAGCGGGTTGGTCGGCAGTGCGAGCACCACCGCATCCCGCAGCGCCGGCTCCAGGTCGATCAGATCGCCCTGCATCCGGCCCACCTCGTCCTCGTCGGTCGTGTCGTCCGTGGTGCTGTTCTCGTACGCGTACAGCTCCTGGATCGTCACGGCCACCGAGTCGTCGATCTCGCGCAGGCAGCGCCCGCACTCGCCCTTGACGGGACCGGTGACGGTCCCGGAGACGAGCACGCCCTCGGACACCGACTCCATCCTCAGGTCGAGGTCGAGGTCCGCGCCCTCCGGCACTTTGATCAACTCCACGCCGAGGTCCGCCGGTGCCGGCACGACTTGCCGATGCGTACGCAACGCGCCAGGCCGGCGCGGCAGTTCCCTCGTGTCGAGGACCAGCGGCGACCTGGGGTTGAGTTGGCTTGGCGAGTGTTTGGGCATAGTTAGACTCCGGCCGGTGAGAGGCCGACAAAAAAGGTTACCTGGGCGACCCGCGAACCGTCTAACCGGGGGCGTCGCCGCCCGGCCTGGCGGCTGCCGGCTGTCGGCCGCCGGCCCGCGTGCCGCTCAGAAGGGTAGCGGGCGGTCCGCCTCGTCCCCAGCGAACGTGCCGATCTCCCGCAGCGCGTGCATCTTGTCCCGGCCACGCTCTATCGAGGCGAGCGCCCGGGTCAGGAACTGCTCGAAGTTGGCCAGGGCGGTGTCGACGTAGTCGTCGACCTCGTCCCGCAGGCGCTGCGCCTCCGCCCGGGCCTCGGCGATGATCCGGGCGCCCTCGTGCTCGGCGGAGACGGTGATCTCATTCACCGAGACCAGGCGGGCGTGTTCCGCCTCACCCTCGCTGATGATCCGGTCGGCCTCGCGCTTGCCGGCCTCCATGATCTTGTCCCGCTCCTCCAGCAGCGCGGCGGCCCGGCGCAGGTCGGCGGGAAGCTCCACGCGCAGCTCGTCCAGGGCGGCGATCATCTCGCCCCGGTCGACCATGCAGTTGTTGCGTGACATCGGCACGGAGCGGGCCTGCTCCACCATGGCGATCAGTTCGTCGATGCGATCGAGCGGGTCCACCGGTACCTCACTCCTGTCGTTCGTCGGCCGACCTTCATGATGCGGCCTGCGCCCGGGTTCGGCGCTGCACACATCATGTCGCGCGTCGGCCAGCGCCGCGCCACCCGCCCCCGCCCGGCGCGTCGCCCGCGGAGCCGGCGGGCCGTCAGCGGTGGAGCCGGGCCACCAGCGCCTCGCGGACCAGGTCCGGGACGTGCGCGGAGATGTCGCCGCCCCACTTGGCGACGTCCTTGACCAGGCTGGAGGAGAGGAACGAGTAGAGGGGGTTCGTCGGCATGAAGAGGGTCTCCACGCCGGCCAAACCGATGTTCATCTGGGCCATCTGGAGCTCGTAGTCGAAGTCGCTGACCGCGCGCAGGCCCTTGATCAGCACGCTCGCGTGCTGGGCGCGGCAGAAGTCGACAAGCAGCCCGCGGAACGACTCCACCCGCACGTTGTCGTACGAGGCGGTCACCTCGCGGAGCATGTCGATCCGCTCCTCGACCGTGAACAGCCCCTGCTTCGACTGATTGACCAGCACGCCGACGATCACCTCGTCGAAGAGCCGGCTCGCCCGGCCGATGATGTCGAGGTGTCCGTTGGTGACCGGGTCGAACGAGCCGGGACAGACCGCACGTCTCATGATCGGCGACCGTACCAAAGGGTGGTCTCGCCGTAGCGGCGGCTGCGCTCGGCAGTGACGCCTTCCACCCACCCGACCGGGCCGGTGCGGCTGGACCGCTCGACGACCACCAGGGCGTCCGGGGCCAGCCAGCCGCCGCCGACCAGCGCGGCCAGCATCGCGGTGATCTCGCTGTCGGGTACGGCGTAGGGCGGGTCGGCGAAGACCAGGTCGTACGGCCCGCCGTCCGGGCCGGCGGCGAGCACGGTCGCCACCTTGCCGGTGACCAGGCGGGCGGCCGGGGCGGCCCGGAGCGCGACGATGTTCTCCCGGATCACCCGGGCGGCCCGGGCGTCCGACTCGACGAGCAGCACCTGCGCGGCCCCCCGGGACAGCGCCTCCAGCCCGACCGCGCCGGAGCCGGCGTAGAGGTCGGCGACGCGCGCCCCGTCGAGGTCCAGCTCGGCCTGCACCGCGCTGAACAGCGCTTCCCGGACCCGGTCGGAGGTCGGCCGGGTGCCGGCGCCGGGCGGGGCGGCGATCCGCCGGCCGCCGAGCGTCCCGCCCACGATCCGGGTCACCGCCGCTCCCTCCGCATGCCCCGACGCTACGCGATGTCCGGATTGGGGTGCGCAGACCACCCCGCGGCAGCGATCCGTCACGGCTCGTACATCAATGATCTCAAATCTATAACAGTCCCTTTACGACCCGTCGGTTGCGGTAACGCCCGTGCTGTCGACCTCGCTAGGGTCTGCCCGATTGTCGTGCGGACGCGTGGCTCCGGTCCGTCCGCCGCACTCTCCCATCCTCCCCTCATCAGGAGTAGGCGTGATTCGTCTCCACCTCCGGCGCGCCGCCGTCCTCACGGCCGGCGCGCTGATCGGCCTCGCGGGCGTCGCGGTAGTCGCGGCCCCTGCCAGCGCTCACCACAGCGAAGTCAAGGTCACGGCAGAATGTGACACCGCCAAGGGCGAATGGGTCACCACCTGGACCGTTCGCACGTACGCGCCCGGCGGCGTGACCAGCTACAAGCTCACCAAGGCCGAGGCCAGCAGCACGAAGGGCGAGACCACCTCGCCGTTCACCATCGACGGCATCCAGGCCACCGAGGGTGACTCGTACCCGCACCAGGTCTCGGAGCCGCTGGTCGGCACCGCCCGCCTGGCGGGCGACGTCACGGAGGCGTCGCTGACGGTCCGGACCGAGTGGGACAACAAGTTCCGGGAGAACGACGACAAGAGCGGGTCCATCCGGTTCAGCGAGAGTTGCGACAAGGTCGTCACTCCCCCGCCGGCCAAGGCCAACCCGACCGTCACGGTGACCTCCGACTGCACCGGCGATGTCATGGTGAAGCTGCAGAACGGCGAGGAGGCCACCAAGGAGGCCTCCTTCACCGTCACCGGCAGCGGTGACTTCAGCAAGACCGCGAACGTCGCGCCCGGCAAGAGCCTGCCGATCCACGTTCCCGCCAAGAGCGCCGCCCACATCAAGGTGACCGAGGCCGGTCAGGAGCAGCCCCTCTTCGACGACAAGCCGGCCGAAGCCAAGAACTGCGTCCAGCCGGGCGAGCCGTCGGGCGGGTACCAGTCCACCTGTGACGAGCTGATCTTCCAGATCGAGAACCCGAAGGACGGCAAGACCGTCGAGATCACCTTCACCCCGAACAAGGGCGACGCGCAGAAGCTCGTGGTGCAGCCGGGTGAGACCAAGACCGTGAAGTTCAAGGCGTTCGAGGGCCTGAAGGTGACCCCGACGGCCGAGGGCCTGGACGACTCCGGGCCGATCGCCTGGGAGAAGCCGAAGGACTGCGCGCCCGGTGAGGGTGGCGGCAAGCCCGAGGGTCCGACCCTGCCGCTGACCGGCGCGGCGACCGGCGGCATCGTGGCCGGCGCGGCCGTGCTGCTCGCCGCCGGTGCGGTGCTGTTCGTCATGGCCCGCCGTCGCCGGATCCGCTTCACCGCCTGACCACACCGAGATCGCCCGAGGGCGCGCCGACCACCCGGTCGGCGCGCCCTCCACTCATTCCACCGCCGCCTGCAGCAGCGCGGGATCGATCTCCGCCTGGTTGGTCAGCACCACGAGACGCCGGTCGGAGTCGGGGAACCAGCCCGCGAACGCCTTGTAGCCACCGTTGTCCCCGGAGTGGTGCACCGCCCGCTCCCCGGACAGCGAGCCGACGAACCAGCCGTAGCCGTACGACTCGCCGGGGCGGCCGGTGGGCGCGTGCGGGGCGGTCATGGCGGCCGCCGCGGCGGGCCCGAGCAGCCGGCCGCGGCGGGGCACGTCCAGCCAGGTCAGCAGATTCGCCCCGGTGCACCAGACGTCCCCGGCGCCCATGCTCACCGTGTCCAGGTCCCAGGACGGCACCGGCCGGCCGCCCTCGTGCCCGGTCGCCACGTCGTCCCGCCCGGCGCCGGCGCCGGCGAAGCTTCCCGTCATGCCGAGCGGCGCGAAGACCTCGTCGGCCAGGAACGCGGCGTACGGCCGGTCGGCCGCGCGTTCGACCGCCCGGGCCAGCAGGACGTAGCCGGGGCTGCTGTAGTGCCAGGCGGCGCCCGGGGCGGACAGCGGCGACAGGCTGGCGAAGACGCCCAGCAACTCGTCCGGCTCGGCGGGCGCGGCCAGGTCGATCATCGGGTAGTCCTCCCAGTGGCCCAGGCCGGAGGTGTGGGTGAGCAGGTGGTGCAGGGTGATCCCGGACCAGGCCTGCGGCGGATGCGGCAGCCAGCGGTTGACCGGGTCGGTCAGGCGCAGCGCGCCCCGCTCGGCGAGGAGCAGCACGGCGGCGGCCGCCATCTGCTTGCTGATGGACGCGATCTGGAACCGGGTCGCGGACGTGCAGGGTGACCCGGTGACCGCGTCGGCCGCGCCGGTGACCCGGGACATCAGGATGTCGTCGCCCTGTGCCAGCAGGAGCACGCCGCGATCGAGAGAGGGTTTCGGCATCGGACGAGCCTAGGCCGGGACGGCCGCCCGGTGGGGTCAGCCCTTCTCCAGGTACTCGGCCCGCTCCTCGTCGACCAGGGCGGCCACCGAGGCGGCCAGCGCCGGATGCCGGGCCAGCTCCGGATCCTCCTCGACCAGGGCGATCGCCTCGGCCCGGGCGTCCCGGATCAGGTCGGTGTCGCGCAGCAGCGACAGCAGGCGCAGGTGGGACCGGCGGCCGGACTGGGTCGCGCCCAGCACGTCGCCCTCCCGGCGCTGTTCCAGGTCCAGCTCGGCGAGCTTGAACCCGTCGGTGGTGGAGGCGACCGCGTCGAGCCGTTCCCGGGCCGAGGAGCCCTCCATCGCCTCGCTGACCAGCAGGCAGAGGCCGGCGGCCGAGCCCCGGCCCACCCGTCCGCGCAGCTGGTGCAGCTGGGAGACGCCGAACCGGTCGGCGTCCAGCACGATCATCACGGTGGCGTTGGGCACGTTGACCCCCACCTCGACCACCGTGGTCGCCACCAGCACGTCGAGGTCGCCGGCGGCGAACGAGCGCATCACCGAGTCCTTCTCGTCGGCCGGCAGCCGCCCGTGCAGCACCCCGATCCGCAGCCCGTGCAGCGGCCCCTCGGCGAGCAGCGGGGCCACCTCGGTCACCGCGAGCGGGGGCCGGCGGCCGTTGTCGTCCTCGCGGGGCGCCTCCTCGTCGGAGGCCGGACCCTCACCGATGCGAGGGCACACCACGTACGCCTGGTGTCCCTTGCCGACCTCCTCGCGCAGCCGGCGCCAGGCCCGGTCGAGGAAGGCGGGCTTCTCGGCGGCCGGCACCACGTGCGAGGCGATCGGCGAGCGGCCCTGCGGCAGCTGGGACAGGGTGGAGATCTCCAGGTCGCCGTAGACGGTCATGGCGACCGTGCGCGGGATCGGGGTGGCGGTCATGACGAGCACGTGGGGCGGCTGGTCGGCCTTGGCCCGCAGGGCGTCCCGCTGCTCCACGCCGAACCGGTGCTGCTCGTCGACCACCACGAGCCCCAGGTCGGAGAAGTCGACCCCCTCGTAGAGCAGGGCGTGGGTGCCGAGCACGATGCCGGCCCGCCCCTCGGCCACCTCGGTGAGGGCCCGGCGGCGGGCGGCCGCGCCCAGCGACCCGGTGACCAGCTCCACCCGGGTGGCGTCGTCGGCGGCGCCCAGCTCACCGGCCCGGGCGAGCGGGCCGAGCAGGTCGAGCATGCCCCGGTGGTGCTGGGCGGCGAGCACCTCGGTCGGGGCGAGCAGCGCGGCCTGCCCGCCGGCGTCGACGACCTGGAGCATGGCCCGCAGCGCGACGACCGTCTTGCCGGAGCCCACCTCGCCCTGGAGCAGCCGGTGCATCGGGTGCGCGGTGGCCAGGTCGGCGGCGATCTCCCGGCCGACGGCCTGCTGGCCGGAGGTCAGCTCGTAGGGCAGCCGGGCGTCGAACGCGTCGAGCAGGCCGCCCGGCTTCGCCGGCCGGGCCTTCGCCGGCCAGGCCGCGGCCCGGTGCTTGCGCTGCACCAGGGTGAGCTGCACGGCGAACGCCTCGTCCCACTTGAGCCGGCGGCGTGCTTTGTACAGCTCCTCCTTGCTGGTCGGCCGGTGGATCTCGCGCAGCGCGGCGCCGATGCCGACCAGGTTGCGGCTGGCCCGCACGGTGGCCGGCAGCGGATCCTCCGGCGGGGTGAACGTGTCCAGCACCACCCGCACGCAGCGGGCGATCACCCAGGTCGGCACGGCCGCCGCGGCCGGGTAGACCGGGATGAGCGCCCCGGCGAACTCCTCGACCTCCTCGTTGGCCGCCGCCTCGCCGTCGCCGCCCTCGCCGAGCAGCACGTATTCCGGGCCGTTGAGCTGCCGCTTGCCCCGGAACTCGGTGACCTTGCCGGCGAACAGCCCCCAGCGGCCGGGGCGCAGCTCCCGCTCCCGCCACGCCTGGTTGCCGAAGAAGGTGCAGGTGAGCACCCCGCCGGAGCCGTCGCCGACGGTGACCTCCAGCAGGTTGCCCCGGCGCTGCCGCATCGGCCGGACCGCGGTGCGCTGCACCTGGGCCAGCACGGTGACCTGCTCCCCCACGTCCAGCGAGCGGATGTCGGTGTGCTCGCCGCGCTCGTCGTAGCGGCGGGGGAAGTGGTAGATCAGGTCGCCGGCCGTGTGCAGGTCGAGGTGGCTCGCCAGGGCCTTGGCCGTGCGCTCCCCGACCAGCTTCTTGAGCGGCGTGTCCACGGTGGCCGGTTCGCTCGTCATTCGACCCCCAGCAGGAGCGGATAGTGCGGCTGCCCGCCCTCGTACGCCTGCACCTCGACGAACGGCCAGGACCGCTCGACGTGCTCGCGGACGCGGTCGGCCAGCCCGGCGGGGGCGTCCGCCCCGCAGAGCAGGGTGACCAGCTCGCCGCCGCCGCCGAGCATCCGGTCGACCACGGCGGTGCAGGTGCCGAGCAGGTCGGCGCCGATGAGGTGCACCTCGCCCTCGACCAGCGCCAGCACGTCGCCCGGCCGGCACGGCCCGGCCACGGTGAGCGCCTCCCTGCTCGCGTGGCAGACCTCGGCGTAGCGGCAGGCGCCGGCGGCCTCGGCCATGGCGATGACGTCGTCCTCGAAGCGCCGCTTCGGGTCCCGCACGGCGAGGGCGGCGAGGGCCTGCACCGGGGACCGGGTGGGCACCACGCTCACCTTCACCCCGAGCCCGTGCGCCTCCCGCGCGGCGGCGCTCGCCACCGACTGGGCGTTGGGGTCGTTGGGCAGGACCACCACCCGGGCGGCGCCCGTGGCCCGGATCGCGTCGAGCAGCTCGCCGGTGGACGGGTTGGCCGGCACCACGGTGGCGCCCTCGGCGCCGAGCAGCTCGGCGATGCCGGCGCCGGTGGCGACCACCACGGCGGCCCGGCCGTCGGGCCGCGCCGCCGGGGGCGACGGCGCCGGCGCCGCCTGGTCGGCGAACCGGGTCACCGTGATCCGGTGCGGCCGGCCGGCCACCACGCCGGCCTCGACGGCCGCCCCGACGTCGTTGACGTGCACGTGCACGTTCCATGTTCCGCTGTCGCCGACGATCACCAGGGAGTCGCCGAGGGCGTCCAGCTCGCCGCGCAGCCGGGCCACCGCCTCGTCGGTGGCGTCGAGCAGGTACTGCACCTCGTAGGCGTAGGCCGGGGAGCCGGTCTCCCGGACGGCGGTGGCGGGCGCGCGGGCCGCGGGCGGCGGGGGCGCCGGCTGCGGCGGGCTCTCCCCGGTGACCACCTCGACCAGCGCGTCGAGCAGCAGGCAGAGGCCGCGCCCGCCGGCGTCGACCACGCCGGCCCGGGCGAGCGCGGGCAACTGCTCGGGGGTACGCGCCAGCGCGCGGGCCGCCTCGCCGGCGGCCGCCCGGGCCACCGCTCGCAGGTCGTCGGTGTCCGCCCGCTCGGCCGCGCGGGCGGCGGCGGCGACCACGCTGAGCAGGGTGCCCTCGACCGGGTGGGCGACCGCGGCGTAGGCGGCGGTGGTGGCGTCGGCCAGCGCGGCGGCGAGGTGCCGGCCGCGGACCGCCGGCGCGGCGGCGAGCGCGTCGGCGAAGGCGCGCAGGATCTGCGAGAGGATCACCCCGGAGTTGCCCCGCGCCCCGAGTAGCGCGCCCCGGGCCATGAGCCGCAGGGCGTGGCCGTGCGGGGTGCGCCCGTCGTCGGGGAGGGTCTCCAGGTCCATGGCGAGGGCCTGCTGGGCCGAGGTGAGGGTGAGCACGAGGTTGGTGCCGGTGTCGCCGTCGGGGACCGGGTAGACGTTGAGCTCGTCGATCTCGCCCTGGTGGCGCTGGAGGGCGGCCAGCCCGCTCGCGCACCAGCGGCGCACCGCGGCGGCGTCGAGGGTGTCCAGCACGTCGGGAAGCCTACTGGCGCGGACCGACACCCGCCGGGGCCGGCCGCTTCCGGCCGGCGTGTCCGGGACAGCCCGGGGACGGGCCCGTCACCCGCCGGCGTCCCCGCAGGTACGCTGGGCCGGTCCCGACCGGGCCGGTTGGGCGTCCCGGCCTGTCATCGGGTAACCTGGCCAGGTTGCCCGGGCTGCGCCTGGCGGCGACCTCATGAACGTTTCAATCCCAGGAGTATCCCGTGGCTAGCGTGTGCGACGTCTGTGGCAAGGGGCCGGGCTTCGGCCACAACGTGTCCCACTCGCACCGGCGGACCAACCGCCGCTGGAACCCGAACATCCAGTCGGTGCGTACCCCGGCCGGTGGCGGCACCACCAAGAAGTTGCAGGTCTGCACCTCGTGCATCAAGGCCGGCAAGGTCACCCGCGCCTGACGCGGTAGCACCGCCTTCACTGCTTCGCCGGATGCCGGCGGACCTCTCGGGTCCGCCGGCTTCTGTCGTGTCCGCCGTCCTCCGCTGACGCGTCGCCGACCGTCCGGTGACCGGCCGCGCCGCCCCGGTTAGGGTGCTGCTGCGCCGGCCGTCCGTTCCGGCGCCACGCGTGGGGAGGTACGACCGGTGGAGCTGGACCTGGGGCGGGAGCAGCTGGTGGTGATCGGCGGGTCGTTCGGCTCGCTGCGCTGGTTCGACCAGGAGCTGCCGCCCGGCAGCGTGGTCCTGGTCGAGGAGCCGGATGTGATCCGCCGCCGCGGCCTGGACCGTTTCGTCGCCGGGTTGTCGATGGTCGCCCGGCTCGTGCCGGCCGAGTACCAGACCGGGTTCGACGCCGACGCCCTGCTCGCCCGGGAGCCCGGCCTCACCGGTGCGCGACTGGTCCTGCCCGGCCTGGAGTACGCGGTCGGCGCCGCCGCCCGGCTGGCCGACCGGCTCGGTCTGCCCGGCGCCGGGGTGTCCGCCGCCGACGTCTTCTCCGACAAGCACCGGATGCGGCTGCTCGCCGCTGCCACCGGCCTGGCCAACCCGGCGTACGAGCTGGTCGACGACCCGGCGCGGGCGGCGGAGTTCGCACGGGCGCACGGTGGCCGGTGCGTGCTCAAGCCCACCCGCCGCTCCGGCAGCCTGGGCGTGCAGCTGGTGAGCGACCCGGCAGAGATCGCCGGGCGCTGGGCGGCCAGCGCCGCCCCGCCGGAGCCGGCCGAGACCACCGAGCGCGGCCTGCCCACCGGGGTCCTGGTGGAGGAGCTGCTGGTCGGTTCAGAGCACAGCGTCGAACTGCTGGTCGGCGAGGGCGAGACGATCTTCGCCAACGTCACGGACAAGCGGATCGCCGGCGGCCGGTACCCGGTGGAGACCGGGCACACCGTGCCGTCCGCGCTGCCGGGGCCGGAGCAGGGGGCGCTGCGGGACGCGGCGGTCCGGCTCGCCGAGGCGGCCGGCTTCGGCAGCGGGATGCTGCACAGCGAATGGATCATGGTCGGCGGGGTGCCGACGCTTGTCGAGTGCGCCGCCCGGATGCCGGGCGACATGATCACCGCGCTGGTCTCGATCGCCTACGAGGTCGACTTCATCGAGGCGTACCTGCGGGTCCTGCGCGGCGAGCGGCCCGCGCTGCGGGCCCGGCCGACCGGCGCGGCGGCCGTCGAGTTCCTGATCGCCCCGCCGGGCCGGGTCACCGCGGTGGACGGCCGGCGGGCCGCCCTGCGGGTGCCGGGCGTGCTCGACGTGCAGGTCGAGGCGAAGGTCGGGGACCACGTGCCGGAGCTGCTCTCCTCGGCGCACCGCAGCGGGCACCTGCTGGCCTGGGGCGCCACCCCCACCGAGGCGGAGGGCGCCGCCCGCAAGGCCGCCGGCGAGATCCGGATCACCGCCGGCTGACGGTCAGAGGGTGCGGCCGTAGGAGAGGCAGCCCGGGGCGTCCTGGTAGAAGCCGAAGTTCGGGATCCGCTCGTAGCCGGCCGAGGCGTACATGGCCAGCGCCTCGGGCTGCTTGTCGCCGCACTCCAGGATGATCCGCTTGCGGCCGTGCTCCCGGGCGGACCGCTCGACGGCCGCGAGCACCGCGCGGGCCACGCCCCGGCCCCGGGCGGCCGGCGCCGTGTACATCCGCTTCAGCTCGGCCGTGTCGTCGCCGTGGCTGCGCCAGCCCCCGCAGCCCACCGGCTCCCCGTCGAGGTAGGCGACCAGGAAGGTGCCGGCCGGCGGCTCGAACTCGGCCGCGTCGACCGGCGTGTCGTCGCCGCTGCCGCCGTACCGCTCGCCGAGGTCGACCAGGGCCGCCCGGATCAACGCCTGCGACTCGGGCGCGTCGAAGCGCTGCGCCCGGATCTCGATCTCGCTCACGACATGCAGGGTACGACCGGGATCGGGCCCGCCCGGAGCCCGATCGCCCGCATCGGACGCAGATCACTCCGTCCGGCGGAAGTGGTCCCAGCCCGCGGGGCCGGCGTACGGCGAGGCGTCCACGGTCACCCCGGCGCCCTCGGTCACCCGCCCCACCGGCCGCCAGCCCGCCGGCAGCGTCGCGCCCGCCGGGAAGGTCGCGGCCAGCGCGTGGTCGTCGCCCCCGGCCAGGATCCACGAGTACGGGTCGACGCCGAGCGCCTGCGCCGCGTCGCGCATCTGCCGGGGCACCTCGAACGCCTCCCGGGTCAGGTCGACGGCCACCCCGCTGGCCTTCGCCACGTGCCCCAGGTCGGCCAGCAGCCCGTCCGACACGTCGATCATGGCGGTGGCGCCCTGCGCGGCGGCCTCCGGGCCGGCCGCGTACGGCACCTCGGGCCGGCGGAACGCCTCGACCAGCAGCCGCGGCGTGCGGAAGCCCCGGGACAGCACCGTGTAGCCGGCCGCCGCCCAGCCGGTGCGCCCGGCGAGCGCCACCACGTCGCCCGGGCGGGCGCCGGAGCGCACCACCGGCGGCCGGCCGCCCAGGTCACCGAGGGCGGTCACCGCGACGGTCAGCGTGGGGCTGGCGGACATGTCCCCGCCCACCACGCTCGCGCCCACCAGGGCCGCCTCGGCGCCCAGCCCGTCGGCCAGTTCCTCGGCCCAGCTCGGGTCGAGGTCGGCCGGCATGCACAGGGCGACCAGCAGCGCGGTCGGGGTGGCCCCCATGGCCGCGATGTCCGCCAGGTTGGCCGCCGCCGCCCGGTGGCCCACGTCCCGCGCCCCCGACCAGTCCCGGCGGAAGTGCCGCCCCTCGACCAGCACGTCGGTGGAGGCGACCACCCGCCGGTCCGGCGCCGCCACCACCGCCGCGTCGTCGCCGGGGCCGAGCAGGCAGCTCTCCCCGTACGACAGCCGGGCGGTCACCCGGTCGATCAGCCCGAACTCCCCGACACCCGCGACCGTCATGCCGTCCCCTCGCCGCGCCTGCACGATTCCGCCCTCCCACCGCCGGTTGCCCCGGCGTGCGCTCGCTCACCGCGTCCAGCCGGCCACCGATAGGGATCGGGCCTGCTCCGTAAGGTAGTTTCACCCTTCGGGTCGCCCCACGCGGCGACGGACGGAGGTCGAGTCGTGGTACAGGCGTACATCCTCATCCAGACGGAGGTCGGTCGGGCACGTGACGTGGCCGGTCTGATCGCGGACCTTGCCGGCGTGGTACGCGTCGACGCCGTCACCGGGCCCTACGACGTGGTCGTCCTCACCGAGGCCAACACCGTCGACGAGCTCGGCAAACTCATCGTCAGCAAGGTGCAGATGGTGCCCGGCATCACCCGCACCCTCACGTGCTCGGTGGTGCGGCTGTAAGTGGAAGAGATCACGTCCTCCCCCGCTGTCGACGAGTCCCGCCCGGCGCGTCGCGACCGGTCGACCCGCGGCGCCGCGCTCTGGGCGACGCTCGTCGCGGTGCCGGTCACCCTGGCGGTGGCCGGGTTCACCTTCGCGAAGCTGGCCCCGGACTCCCCGGCCGCCGCGCCCAGCCCGTCGGCGAGCGCCGCCCGGCCGCAGTCGACCACGCCGGTCGAGCTGCCGGCCCCCGCCCTGGCCGAGCGCCCCGCCACGGTGTGCCGCGCCCTGGTGTCGCAGCTCCCGGCGACCGTCCGCGACCTGGCGCAGCGACCGGTCACCGCCGGCGCCGAGCAGAACGCCGCGTACGGCGACCCGGCGTTGACCGTGGCCTGCGGCGGCACGCCGCCGATCGTGCAGCCCACCGACGAGGTCTGGTCGGTCAACAAGGTCTGCTGGCACGCCGTGCAGGAGGCGGACGCCGCCGTGCTGACCACCGTCGACCGGGAGACCCCGGTGCGGGTGCGGGTCCCGAAGCAGTACGAGCAGCCGCTCCAGTGGGTCACGCCGATCGCCGACGCGATCGTCGCCTCGGTGCCCGCCGCGAAGACGGCCCCGTCCGGCTGCTCCGCCTGACCGTCGCCGGCCGGTCGCGACGCCAGGGCGTCAGCGGCCGGCGCGGCGCAGGGCCGTGCGGATGAGCCGGTTGACCAGCTTCGGATACTCCAGTCCGCTGGCCGCCCACATCCGGGGGAACATCGAGGTCGGGGTGAAGCCCGGCATCGTGTTGATCTCGTTGAGGTAGACGTCCAGCTCCGGGGTGACGAAGAAGTCGGCCCGGGCCAGTCCGGAGCAGTCCAGCGCGGTGAACGCGCGGGTCGCGTACTCGCGCACCTGCCGGGTCACCGGCTCGGGCAGGTTCGCCGGGATGTCGTACTCGCAGGCGTCGTCGATGTACTTGGCCTCGAAGTCGTACCAGTCGTGGCCGGAGACCACCCGCACCTCGGCCAGCACCGACGCCTCGGGGGCGCCGCCGGCCTCGCCCTCCAGCACGCCGCACTCGATCTCGCGGCCCGCGATCGCGCCCTCGACGAGCACCTTCGTGTCGATCTCCCGGGCGGTGGCGACGGCCGCGTCGAGCTGCGCCCAGTCGTCGACCTTCGTGATGCCGAAGGAGGAGCCGGCGCGGGAGGGCTTCACGAAGACCGGCAGCCCGAGGCGCGCCTTGTCCTCCTCGGTCAGCGTCATCCCGGCGCGCAGCACCACGTACGGGCCGACCGGGATGCCCTCGGCGGCGCAGAGCTTCTTGGTGAACTCCTTGTCCATGGCGGCCGCCGAGGCGAACACGTTCGCGCCGACGTAGGGGATGTCGGCCATCTCCAGCATCCCCTGGATGGTGCCGTCCTCGCCGTAGGCGCCGTGCAGCACCGGGAAGACCACGTCCACGTCGGCGAGCGCCACGGGGCCCTGGGTCGGGTCGAGCACCATGAGGCCGCCCACGGCCGGGTCGGCGCGCAGCACCAGCTCGGCGCCGGAGCCGGCGGTGATCTCGGGGAGCTTGCGGTCGGCGATGGCGAGCTGGTCCGGGTCGCCGCTGGCCAGCACCCACTGCCCCTGCCGGGTGATGCCGACCGGCACGACCTCGAACTCGTCGGGGTCGAGGGCGGCCAGCACGCTGCCGGCGCTCACGCAGGAGATGCCGTGCTCCGGGCTGCGGCCGCCGAAGACGATCGCCACGCGGGTCTTGCCTGGGGTGCTCACCCGCTTGACCTTACTGTGCGTGGCGAGCGTCGGTGGCGCATACCCGGGGAGACGACGCAGCGGGCGGCAACCGGTCAGCAGACCATATACGGTGAGTAACCGGATGGGACGAAGGCGGTAAGCCCGGGCGGCCGGTGGCGGGACCTGCCACCGGCCGCCCGGCTCCCCGCCCCCGTCACCGCGTCCCGGGGGCGGGCCCGGTTCAGCTCACTGGTCCGCGGTCCGGGGCCGGCGGCCCACCGCGATGACCTTGACCCGTTGCCGGCCGGCGCGGACCATGCCCAGCGCCATGAAGGCGCCGGCGATCCGGTCCGCCGCCTCGCGGCTGCTCGCGCCGACCACCTGCCGGCGCCGTTCGGGGCTGGTCCGCTCGTTGCGCCAGATGCCGTCGAGGGGGCGCAGGTCGGCCTCGAGGGGGCGCACGTCGGTGAGGACCACGAGGAAGCGGGTCATCGCCGCCCACCCTCGTCGGCGGGGTGGCAGGCCGTCACCGTCATCGCGAATCCTCCCCGTCTGGCGTGCGGTACGGGCACGCGGCGATCGGGTCGTGGGGGAGTAAAACCCGATCACCGCGCGCCCCATCCCCTCCGGTCGCTCACCACCACCGTCGCCACGACAACCGGTGGTGAGGACGCCGTCACAGATTGACAGGTGGACAAGCGTGAATGCAACTCTCATCGGATTTCTCTCATGCCCAAGCTCCCGTTGATGTGCGACCATCGATGCATGGCGCCGAAGACCGCCCGGGCCCGACGGCTCGGCATCGCCCTGCGGACCCACCGGGAGGCCGCCGGCCTCACCCTGGAGGCCGCGGCCGACGAGATCAACAGCACCCGCAGCACCCTGTCCCGCTACGAGAACGCGCAGACGCTGGTCAACCCGGCCACCGTGCGGGCGCTGCTCACCCTCTACGGGGTGGGGCCCGACGAGATCGCCGGTGCCGTGCAACTCGCCAAGGACGCCCGCAAGCCCGGCTGGTGGGTGTCCTACTCGTACCTGCTGGACCGGCGGACCATCGACTTCATCGCCCTGGAGGCGGAAGCCACCGGGATCGCCAACTTCGAGCCGTCGGTGGTGCCGGGCCTGCTCCAGACCGCCGACTACATCCGCGGGGTGATGCGCGGCGGCCCGCACACCCTCAGCGACGAGCAGGTGGAGCAGCGGGTCAAGCTGCGGCTCGACCGCCAGCAACGGCTCACGGGTGACAATCCGCCGATCCTCGACGCCATCATCGACGAAGGGGCGTTACTGCGCCCGGTCGGGGACCGGACCGTGATGGGGGGCCAGCTCCAGCACCTGTTGAAGATGGCCGAACTGCCCAACATCACCGTGCAGGTGATCCCCCTCTCCGCCGGATACCACCGGGGGACGCGGGGGTCGCTGCACATCCTGGAGTTCGCCGATCCGGAGGACCCGATCATCGCCTCGGTCGAGACGGTGGCCGGGCAGATGGTGCTGGACCGGCCGGGCGACCTGCGCACCTGCACCAAGATCATGGAGCACCTGCGGACCGTGGCGCTGAGCCCGGCGGCCAGCCGGGACGAGCTGCTCCGCCTGCTGAACGAGAGGTAGAACCCATGAACGGCACGAACAGCCCGCACCCGCCGGCGACCGGCTGGCGCAAGAGCAGCCACAGCGGCGACGAGGGCGCGTGCGTCGAGATGGCGCCGCTGCCGGAGGCGGTCGCGGTCCGCGACTCCAAGGACCCGGCCGGCCCGGTGCTGGTCTTCCCGCCGGCCGCGTGGGCCGCCTTCACCGGCGCCCCACCGCGCCCCTGATCCGCCGGTCGCCGGCACCGCAGCACTGCCGCGGGCCGGCGACGGCCCCGGCTCAGCCGGCGACCAGCGGACCCGCGGCGGCCCCGCCGCGGACCGCCTCCAGCGCCGCGATGGCCACCCCGCGCGCACCGGCCATGTCCCGGTCGGGCACCAGCGCGAAGGTGGCCACCGCGCGCTGCTCGGCGCGCAGCACGGTGTGCTCCCGCACGGTGGCCAGGAACCAGTCGCGGAACTCGGGCGCCGCCTCCACCACCCCGCCACCCACGAAGTACGCGTGCGGGTCGGTGAAGTTGGCCGCGATGGTGAACAGCCGGCCCAGCGCCATGGCCTGCTGGGTGAAGAGTTCGCGGGCCAGCGCGTCGCCCCGCTCGCCGTAGCCCCGGACCAGCTTCGCCGCCCGGCCCGGCTCCTCCCCCGCCAGCGGGTGCCCCGGGAACCGGCCCAGCCAGTACGGCAGCAGGTGGTGCGCGATGGCGGTGAGCGAGGCGACGCTCTCCGCGTCCCCCGCGAAGCCGCAGGCGCAGACCGGCACCGGCTGGCCCGGCCCGAGCAGCCCGTCCAGCGGGATGTGCACGTGCCCGAACTCACCGGCCATGCCGGCCGCGCCGCCGACGACCCGGCCGCCCTCCACCACGCCGCCGCCGAGCCCGGTGCCGACGATCGCGGCGACCGAGGAGCGGGCCATCGCGTCGGCGCCGAAGTGCACGTGGTGCGCGTAGAGGGCCGCCGCGTTGCCGTCGTTGGCGTAGACCACCGGCAGGCCGAGCCGGTGCTCCAGCGCGCCGCGCACGTCGTAGCCGCGCCACGCGGGCTGGGAGAAGTTGGTCGAGCCGCGCGAGGAGATCACCCCGGTGGCGCTGGCCGGGCCGGGCGTGTCCAGCCCGACCGCGCGGACCAGCTCGCGGGGCACCCCGGTCAGCGCCAGCACCCCGTCGAGCGCCCGGGCGAGGGCCTCGATCGCCGCGTCCGGGCCGGCCTGGACCTCGCTCGGGATCTCCACCAGCCCGTCCACCAGGAACCGGCCGTCGACCGTCAGCACGGTGGCGTTGTTGCTCGTGCCGCCGTTGTCCAGACCCACCACCACCGGCACACCCGCGCTGCCCACCGCCACCGCCTCCCGCCGAGCCTGACCTGAGGCTAGTTCGCGCCGCGGCGTCCCGCCACGGTCGCGCGACCCCGCCCGCCCGGTCCCGGCGCGGGCGGGGTCGGGCGGCGTCTCACCCGTGACGGCGGGCGGTGACGGCGGTGGCCTCCAGGTCGTCGTCGCGCACCACGGACGGGTCCAGGCCGGCGTCGGCCATGATCTGGCAGAGCGCCCCGGCCTGGCCGGCGCTCACCTCCACCGCCAGGTGCCCGCCGGGGGCCAGCCACTCGGCCGCGCCGGCGGCCACCCGGCGCAGCACGGCCAGCCCGTCCGCGCCGCCGTCCAGCGCCACCGGGGCCTCGTGCAGCCGCGCCTCCGCCGGCAGCATGGCCACGGCGCCGCTCGGCACGTACGGGGCGTTCGCCACCACCAGGTCCAGCCGTCCCCGCCACCGCACCGGCAGCGGCGCGAACAGGTCGCCCTGGTAGACCGGCACGCCCAGCGGGGTCAGGTTGCGCCGGGCGCAGGCCACCGCGGCCGGGTCGACGTCGGCGGCGGCCAGCCAGCGGGGCGCCAGCCGGCCGTGCAGCACCAGCGCGGCGGCGCCCGAGCCGCAGCAGAGGTCGAGGACGGCGGGCGACGGACCGGCCACCGCCGCGGCGGCGGCGACCAGCAGGGCGGTCCGGCCGCGGGGCACGAACACCCCGGGGTCGACGGCGACCCGCAGGCCGCAGAACTCGGCCCAGCCGAGCAGGTGCTCCAGCGGCAGGCCGGCGATCCGGCGGTCGACCAGGTCGGTGAGGGCCTCGGCCGACCCGGCGGCGGCGATCAGCAGGTCCGCCTCGTCCTCGGCGAAGACGCAGCCGGCGGCGCGCAGCCGCCGGACGAGGGCGGGACGGTCGGGAGAGAACAGGGTGGATGGCATGGCTGGCCTTTCGGGAACGCTCGTCGGCGCTCCCGGCGTCGCCCTAACCCTGGGGCGACGCGGACTCGGAGGGAGCGCCGGTCCTCTGCTGGTGGATCGGTCTCACCTCCTCCGGTCGGGGCCCACGCGGGCCGTTGCTGCCCGTCACCTTAGCGGAGCGGGCCGGCCCCCGTCAGGCCGCGTCGAGCGCGGCCGTCACGTCGGCCACCAGGTCGGCGCCGTCCTCGATGCCGCAGGAGAGCCGGACGAAGCCGGGCGCGGTGTCGTCCCCCCACTGGGCCCGCCGGTCGGCCGTGGTGTGCAGCCCGCCGAACGAGGTGGCGGCGGACACCAGGCGGGACGCGTCGAGGAAACGGGCCACCCGGTCGGCGTCGCCCAGGTCGAAGGAGAGCACACCGGGCATCCGTCGCATCTGGACCGAGGCCACCGGGTACGCCGGGTCGGCCGGCAGCCCGGGCCAGCGCAGGCCGGTCACGTCGCCGCGGCCGGCGAGCAGCCCGGCCAGCGCCTCGGCGTTGGCGGTCTGCCGGGCCAGCCGCAGGTCCACGGTCGCCAGCGAGCGGTGCGCCAGCCAGCAGTCGAACGCCCCCGGCACCCCGCCGGTGGTGGTCCGCCAGGCGGTCACCGCGTCGAGCAGCTCGGCGGAACGGGTCGCCACGTAGCCGAGCAGCAGGTCGGAGTGGCCGGTGAGGGCCTTGGTGCCGGAGGCGACCACCACGTCGGCGCCGAGCTCCAGCGGGCGCTGGCCGAGCGGGGTGGCGGTGGTGTTGTCGACCGCGACGAGGGCCCCGGCGGCGTGCGCCGCGGCGGCGAGCGCCGGCACGTCGGCCACGTCCAGGCCGGGGTTCGCCGGGGTCTCCAGCAGCACCAGACGGACACCCTCGAACGACGGGTACGGCCCGGCGGTCGGCACGAAGGCGACGCGTACGCCGATGCCCTCCAGGGTGGCGGTGGCGAAGGCGCGCACCGGGAAGTAGCCGTCCGCGGGGAGCAGCACGGTGTCCCCGGGGCGCAGCAGCGCCAGCAGCAGGCCGGTGATGGCCGCCTGGCCGCTCGCGAAGACCCGGCAGTCGCCGCCCTCCAGCTCGCCGACGGCGGCCTCCAGCAGCCGCCGGGTGGGGTTGTCCGGCCGCCCGTACCCGTTGGGGGTCGCCTCCGGCCCCCGCCACGGGTCCAGGTGGTACGGCGCGGCGAACACCGGCCCCGGCAGGAACGGCTGGCCCGGTTCCGGCGCGGGCAGCCCGGCGTGCACGCTGCGCGTGCCGTCACCCCACTCGGTCATGGCCGCCTCACTCGTACGACTCGGGCTTCGCGGTCCGGCTCATGAGGGCGTCCACGGCGAGCCGCGGGTCCATCCCCTCGTGGCAGATCCGCTCGATCTGCTCGGTGATCGGCATCTCCACCCCGTGCGCGCGGGCCAGGTCCCGGATGGCCAGGCAGCTCTTCACGCCCTCGGCGGTCTGCCGGGTGGCCGCCTGGGCCTGCTCCAGGGTCTCCCCCCGGCCCAGGTGCTCGCCGAAGGTGCGGTTGCGGGCCAGCGGCGACGAGCAGGAGGCGACCAGGTCACCCATGCCGGCCAGGCCGGCGAAGGTGATCGGGTCGGCGCCGAGCGCCACGCCCAGCCGGGCGGTCTCGGCCAGGCCGCGGGTCATCAGCATGGCCCGGGTGTTGTCGCCGAAGCCCATGGCGGTGGCGATGCCGTACGACAGGGCGATCACGTTCTTCACGGCCCCGCCCAGCTCGCAGCCGATCACGTCGTCGTTGGTGTACGGCCGGAAGTACGGCGTGCGGATCGACGACTGCACCAGGGCGGTCCGGCGGCTGTCGGTGCCGGCGACCACGGTCGCGGCCGGCTGCTCGGCGGCGATCTCCGGGGCCAGGTTCGGCCCGGAGACGACCACCACCCGGTCGGCCGGCACCCCGGCGGTCTCCATGATCACCTGGCTCATCCGCTTGGTGGTGCCCAGCTCGATGCCCTTCATGAGGGAGACGAGCGTGGCGTCCGGGTCCAGGTACGGGGTCCACTCGGCGAGGTTGCCGCGCAACGTCTGCGACGGCACGGAGAGCACCACCACCTCAGCGCCGGCGATCGCCTCCTCGGCGTCCCCGGTCGCGGTGACCCGGTCGGGCAGCCGCACGTCCGGCAGGTAGTCCGGATTGTGGCGCCCGACCCGGATTGCCTCGGCCACCGAGGCGCGCCGGGCCAGGATGGTCACGTCCCGGCCGGCGTCGGCGAGGATCTTGGCGAAGGCGGTGCCCCACGAGCCCGCGCCCAGCACCGCGACGTGCCCGCTGCGCCCGCTCACTCGGTCACCTCGGGCGTGTGCGTCCGGGCCGGCCGCTCCCACAGCGGCGGTGGTGTGCCGCCACGTATCTCGGCGACCAGGTCCCGGATCCGCAGCATGATCGTGTCCGTCATCTCCTCCAGGATCGCCCGGGTCGGCGTGGCGCCCTCCCACCGGCTCAGGTCGACCGGCGGCCCGGCGACCACCGTCACCGGCGTACGTGGTCGCAGCCCGACGCGGGCCGTCCGCGGATCGAACATCTTCTCCGGGCCGACCATGGCCATCGGGATCACCGGCGCGCCCGTGGCCAGCGCCAGCCGGGCCGCACCGGTCTTGCCCTTCATCGGCCACAGGTCCGGTTCGCGGGTGGTGGTCCCCTCCGGGTAGATCACCACGGCGCCGCCCTGGTGCACCGCGGCGACCAGCTTGTCCAGCGACCGGGCCGCCTCGACGCTGCCGCGCTCGACCGGGATCTGCCGGCACCGGTGCAGGATCCAGCCGATCACCGGCACCCGGAACACGCTGGCCTTGCCGAGGAACTGCGGCCAGCGCCCGGCGTCGTGGATGAAGTGCGCGGACACCAGCGGGTCCGCGTGCGAGATGTGGTTGGGCACGATGATGATGCCGCCGTCGCCGCCCAGGTGCTCCATGCCCCGCCAGGTGCGGCGCGTCCACACGGTCAACACCGGCTTCACCAGCACCACGGCGAACCGTGGCCAGAATCCCAGCCTCCGCCGTGCCACCCTGCCTCCTCGTTCCGCCCCACGCGCGCACGCCCCGGGACGAAATCATGCCTGCTCGCTCCGGGTCCGGCCAGTGAGGGTACCGCCGTCCGGCTGGCAGGATTGTCACGTGCCTGAGCCGACCTGGACCGTGGTGGTGCCGGTGAAGCGCCTCGGAGTGGCGAAGAGCCGCCTGCGGGGCGCGCTGCCCGGCGTACCCCACGAGGAGCTGGCGCTGGCCCTGGCGGCCGACACGGTCCGCGCGGTGGTGGCCTGTCCGGCGGTGGCCGGGGTGCTGGTGGTGACCGACGACCCCCGGGTGGAGGCCGAGGCGACGGCGGCCGGCGCGACGGTCGTCCCGGACCCGGCGGCCGGGCTGAACGCGGCCTTCCGGCAGGGCGCGGCGGGGGCCGGCCCGCGCGCGGCGGTGGCCGGACTCACCGCCGACCTGCCGGCGCTGCGCCCGGCCGACCTGGCCGAGGCGCTGCGGGCCGCCCCCACCGGCGGGGTACGCGGGTTCGTGGCCGACGCCCCGGGCAGCGGCACCGTGCTGCTCGCCGCGCCGCCCGGAGTGCCCCTGGCGCCCCGCTTCGGCCCCGGCTCGGCGGCGGCGCACGCGGCGAGCGGAGCGCTGCCGCTGCCCGGCGGCTGGCCCACGCTGCGCCGCGACGTGGACACCCCGGCCGACCTGACCGCCGCCGCCCGGCTCGGCGCCGGCCCGCGCACCGCCGCGCTGCTGGCCAGGGCCGGCCGGGATGTCGGGTACGGTGCTGGCATGCAGGGCACGGTGGCCACCTACGACGCGTCGACCCGCAGCGGCGTGCTGCTCCTCGACGACGGCACCGAGCTGGCCTTCCCCACGCGCGCGTTCGACGCCTCCGGGCTGCGGCTGCTCCGGCTCGGGCAGCGGGTCCGCATCGAGCGGGACGCCGCCGGCGAGGTCGTCCGGGTGACGTTGCCGACGATGGCGTGACCAACCTGCCCGGAGTTCATTTTCCGTTCACCCTTGTCGGGGAATCATGAGGTGGTGAGCACCCCTCGCGAGCACCCCGACGGTCCCCGTAACCTCGTCGATCCCGGCGCGCCCCGCAACGGCGCGTCGACCCGCGGCGCCGACGGCCGGTTCCGCCGCGTCCGTCCGCCCGAGGAGAGCGTGAGCCCCGAGCCCGCGGCAGCGGCCTCCGCCGGGCTGGAGGAGTCCCTCGACCCGGTCGAGGGGCCGGGCCCGCAGGTGGAGCCGCCGGCGGCCCGGCCGCTGCCGGAGGACCGGTTCTTCAACCGTGAGCTCTCCTGGCTCGACTTCAACACCCGGGTGCTGGCGCTGGCCGAGGACCCCCGCACGCCGCTGCTGGAGCGGGCCAAGTTCCTGGCCATCTTCGCCAGCAACCTGGACGAGTTCTACATGGTGCGGGTGGCCGGGCTGAAGCGGCGGCTCTCCGCCGGCCTGCCGGTGCGCGGCGGCGACCGGCTGCCGCTGCGGACCCAGCTGGAGCTGATCGCCGAGAAGGCCGCCGACCTGGTCTCCCGGCACGCCGCCTGCTTCGTCGACGACGTGCTGCCGAAGCTGGCCGCCGAGGACATCCGGATCCTGCGCTGGAGCGACCTCGACGACGCCGAGCGGGAGCGGCTGCGCACCTGGTTCCGCGAGCACATCTTCCCGGTGCTCACCCCGCTCGCGGTGGACCCGGCGCACCCGTTCCCCTACATCTCCGGCCGGTCGCTGAACCTGGCCGTCTCGGTGCGCGACCCGGACGGCGGCTCCGAGCTGTTCGCCCGGGTGAAGGTGCCCAACAACGTGCCCCGGTTCGTCCGGGTGGCGCGCGACCAGCCGGGAGTGCGTTTCCTGCCGGTCGAGGACGTCATCTCGGTGCACCTCGGGCAGCTGTTCTCCGGCATGCAGGTGGTCGAGTGCCACCTGTTCCGGGTGACCCGCAACGCCGAGGTCGAGGTGGACGAGGACCGGGACGAGGACCTGCTCCAAGCCCTGGAACGGGAGCTGGCGCGGCGCCGGTTCGGCCCGCCGGTCCGGCTGGAGGTGGCCGCCTCCGTCTCCGACCACATGCTGGAGCTGCTCGTCCGCGAGCTGGACATGGACAGCCAGGACGTGCTCCGGGTCCGTGGCCTGCTCGACCTCTCCGCGCTGTGGCAGGTCTACGGCGAGGCCGACCGCCCGGACCTCAAGGACCCGCCGTTCGTGCCGGCCACCCACCCCCGGCTCGCCGAGGGTGAGGTGCCGCGCAGCGTCTTCGCCACCCTGCGGGACGGGGACGTGCTGGTGCACCACCCGTACCACTCGTTCGCGACCAGCGTGCAGCGCTTCGTCGAGCAGGCCGCCGCCGACCCGAACGTGCTGGCCATCAAGCAGACCCTCTACCGCACCAGCGGCGACTCCCCCATGGTCGACGCGCTGGTCGACGCGGCCGCCGCCGGCAAGCAGGTGGTGGTGCTCGTCGAGCTGAAGGCGCGCTTCGACGAGGTGGCCAACATCGGTTGGGCGCGCACCCTGGAGCGGGCCGGCTGCCACGTGGTCTACGGCCTGGTCGGCCTGAAGACCCACTGCAAGACCGCCCTGGTCGTCCGCCAGGAGGGCAACCAGATCCGCCGCTACTGCCACATCGGCACCGGCAACTACCACCCGAAGACCGCCCGGCTCTACGAGGACTTCGGCATGCTCACCGCCGACCCGGAGATCGGCGCCGACCTCACCGACCTGTTCAACGTGCTCACCGGCTACAGCCGGCAGACCGCGTACCGGCGGCTGCTGGTGGCCCCGCAGGGCATCCGCAGCGGCCTCGTCGAGCGGATCGAGCGGGAGATCGAGCACGTCCGGCTGGGCATGCCGGGGCTGGTGCAGTTCAAGGTGAACGCGCTGGTCGACGAGGAGATCACCGACGCGCTCTACCGGGCGTCCCGGGCCGGCGTGCACGTGGACCTGCTGATCCGGGGCATGTGCACGCTGCGGCCCGGCGTGCCCGGGCTGTCGGAGAACATCCGGGTCCGCTCGATCCTCGGCCGGTTCCTGGAACACTCGCGGATCTTCCGGTTCGGCAACAACGGCGACGCGGAGTTCTGGATGGGCTCGGCCGACCTCATGCACCGCAACCTGGACCGCCGGGTCGAGGCGCTCGTGCAGGTGAGCGACCCGGTGGCACGCGCCGAGCTGGACCACGTGCTGACCGCCGCGTTCAGCCCGGAGGTGGACGCCTTCGAACTGGCCCCGGACGGCACCTGGCAGCGGCGTACCGGCGGCGACGACAGGCCGCTGACCCACCTGCAGGACCTGCTCCTGCACCGGGTCGGCGGTAGGGCGGGCTGACCGGACCACGACCCGCTCGGAGCGGGCATACGGTGAGCGGATGACGGACGACGAGCCGGTGCGGATCCGGGCGGCGGGCGGGGTCGTCTGGCGCCCGGCCACCGGCGGCGTCGAGATCTGCCTGGTGCACCGCCCCCGGTACGGCGACTGGTCGCTGCCCAAGGGCAAGCTGGACGCCGGCGAACACCCGCTGCGGGCCGCCGTCCGCGAGGTCGCCGAGGAGACCGACGTCCGGGCCGTGCCGCAGGTGCGCCTGCCCACCGTCCACTACCGCAGCGAGGGCCGGCCGAAGACCGTCGACTACTGGTCGATGCGGGCCGCCGCGCAGGGCGGCTTCCAGCCGGACACCGAGGTCGACGAGGTGGCCTGGTTCCCCACCGACGAGGCGGCCCGCCGGGTCAGCTACCCGCACGACGCCGAGGTGATCGCCGCGTTCGCGGCGCTGCCGCCCGTCACCGCCACCGTGCTGCTCGTCCGGCACGCGCACGCCGGCAAGCGGGGCACCTGGACGGGCCCGGACACCGGCCGGGAGCTGGACGCCGAGGGCTGGGCCCAGGCGCAGGCGCTCGCGCCCCTGGTCGCCCTGGTCCGCCCGGCCCGCCTGGTCTCCGCCTCGGCCCGGCGCTGCGTGCAGACCCTCGCCCCGGCGGCCGCCCTGCTGGACCTGCCCGTCGAGGTGGTCGGCGACCTGGACGAGCCGCGCCCCGGCCAGCAGCCGGACGAGTGCGCCCTGGCCGCCGCCGCCCGGCTCACCGCGCTGGCACTGGACGGGGAACCGGTCGCGGTGTGCAGCCAGGGCAAGGTGATCCCGGGCGCGCTGGAACGGCTGACCGGCCGCTCCGACGACTACACCACCCCGAAGGGCGGCGGCTGGCTGCTCGCCTTCACCGGCGACCGCCTGCTCGCGGCCGACCGCCTGTAAGGAGGGGCCCCCTGTTAACGCCTTCGGTAGAGCAGGGGCCCCCTTCAAACACCACCCCGTGTGTGCAGGGCGAGTGTCGGAGGGCGCCTCGGCCGGACCGGCCGGGAGGGTTTACGGCAGGGTGAGGGTCACCGTGACCGGGAGGTGGTCGCTGGCGGTGCCGCGTGGGGCGGTCGCCTCGGACGGGGCGAGACCCGGTGTGACGAAGACGTGGTCGATCTGGGTGCGCGGGTCGTCGGCCGGGCTCGTGGGCAGCGGGCGGGCCGCGGCCAGCGCGTCGACCAGCCCGGCCCGGGTGAACTCGGCGAACGCGGCGTCGCCGGGCTCGGTGTTCAGGTCGCCGCCGAGCACCAGCGGGCGGCCGGCCGCGTACCGGGTGGCGAAGGCGGCCACCTCGCCGGCCTGGGCCACCGGGCCCTCCCCCGGCGGCGGTTGCAGGTGCGTGGCGACCACGGCGAGTTCCCGGCCGCCGAGGTCGAGCGTGACGCCGAGCGCCTGCGCCCCGGTCGGGGCCCCGTGCGCCGCGAGGGGCCGGGTCCGGCCGGCCCGCACCGGGAAGCGGCTCAGCACGGCGTCACCCCACACCGGGTCGGCGGCGGGCGCGAAGACGTACGGCATCCGCAGCCGCCCGGCCAGCAGGGCGAGGGTGTCGTGGCCGCCGTTGAGCAACCAACCGCGGTCCACCTCGCTGAGCAGCACGACATCGGGCCGGCTGCCCTCCACCGCCCGGGTCAGCGCGTCCAGGTCGAGCCGCCCGTCCAGCCCGAACCCCATCCGGATGTTGTACGCCACCACCCGCACCGCCGCGGGTGGTGTCGCAGGCGGGTTCGGCGCCGGAGCGGGGCGGTGGATCCCGCCGCCCACGGCAGTCAGCAGCATCGCCCCGAGGACCGTCCACACCGGCACGGGCGGGCGCAACGGGGGTGCGGCGAACGGCGGGGCGACCACGGCCAGGGCGGCGACGGCGAGCGCCGCCAGCACCGGCACCCACCCGTTCGGGTATCCGAGGTCGTAGGCGGCGTAGTAGGCCACCGCGCCCACCGCGAACCCCAGCATTCCGCCGACGACGGCGAACCCGCGCCTGCCGGACACACGACGGGCCGGGGCGTTCCCGTCTTCGGGGACGCCGTCGACGAGGGCGAGGCAGCCACCGAGACCGGCGGCGGTGAGCAGGACCGCCGGTGCCAGCCAGCCCGCCCGGTCGGTGGCGAACAGTCCGGCCCCGACGACCAGCGCCGCCGGCCAGAGCAGCCGGGCCACCGGCCGGCGCGGCCGGAGCAGCACCGCCAGCAGGAAGAGGCCGATCGCCACCTCGGGCACCGCCGCGAGGTGTGCCGGTGGCAGCCCCAGACCGGGCAGGTCCGCCGACCCGTGCCGGTACGAGGCGGCCGAGTCCCACACCGCCGGTGCGAGCGCCAGCTGACCGGCCAGCAGCAGCACCGGGCCCACCAGCAGCCAGGCGGCCGGGCCGGCTTCGCCGCGCGGCCCCGACGCGGAAAGGCCGCTACCGGAGCGGACGGCGGGACGGACCGAGACGGCAGACCCAGCCGAGACGGCGGACCCGGCCGAGACGGCGGACCCGGCCGAGGCGACAGATCCGGCCGAGACGGCAGACCCGGCCGAGACGGCAGGATCAGGAGCTTCGGCGGAGTCACCTGACGGGGCCGTCGTCCGTGGTGAGAGGCGGAGCCAGGCCGGCGTGGAGGCCGCCTGGGCGGCCAGGAAGGCGCCGACGAGCAGGACGCTCACCGTCCAGCCGCGCATGCCGCCCCGCCAGACCAGGTCCTCGGTGCCGAGCAAGGCGTGCCCGACGGCGGCCCCGGCCAGGCCGAACGCCAGGCCCGGCACCGGCCGGGCGACCGTCGCGGCGGTCGCGGCGAGCCAGACCAGGCCGGCGAGCAGGCCGGCGCCGGCCAGCCAGAGCTGGAGCCGGCCGCCGGGCGCGGCGGTCAGGGCGAGCCGGGCGGCGGCCAGCAGCCCGGCCGCGACCACGCCCACCGGGCGCGGACCGAGCCGGCGGACCAGGACGGGCGCGGCGAGGGCGAGGACGAACCAGCCGAGGGCGAAGGCGCCGAGGAGTTCGGCCGGTGTCTCGGCCGCCCGGCCGAAGATGGTGATGATCGACGGCAGCCACACCCGCAGCACGTCGAGCAGGACGACGACGCCCAGGGCGAGCGCGGTGGTGGGGAGGTGACGGTGGCGCACGGGCGCCCCTCTTCTCGTGACCGACGGGGGTTTTCGGCACGAGGATTCTCCGGGCCCGCGGGACGGCGGGTCAACGCGTACCCACGAAAAAGGGCGCCCACCGCGGACGGTGGGCGCCCTTCGGGCGGTGCGGGTCAGCGCCGGCTGGCGGCCTTCTTGGCCGGTGCCTTCTTGGCCGGTGCCTTCTTGGCCGGTGCCTTCTTGGCGGCGGTGCTCTTGGCAGCCGTCGTCTTCTTGGCGGCGGTGGTCTTCTTGGCCGCGGTCGTCTTCGCCGCGGTGGTCTTCTTCGCCGTGGTCGTCTTGGTTGCGGCCTTCTTCGCGGGCGCGGCCTTCTTGGTCGCGGCGGTGGTCTTGGTGGCCTTCGCCGCCGTGGTCTTCTTGGCGGCGCCCGCCGCCGTGGTCTTCTTCGCGGCGGTCGCCTTGGCCCCGGTCGCCTTCGCGCCCGTGGTCTTCGCGGCGGCGGCCGAGGTGGTCTTCTTGGCGGCGGTGGTGGACTTCGGCACCTTGCCGCTGGCCACCATCTCCTTGAAGCCCGCGCCCGCTCGGAACGTCGGGACGGAGGTCTTCTTGACCTTCACCGCCTCGCCGGTCCGCGGGTTGCGCGCTGTTCGGGCCCCCCGGATGCGCTTTTCGAACGCTCCGAAACCGGTGATCGCCACCTTCTCGCCCTTGGTGACCGCCGCCTGGACCTCAGTGAGGACCGCCTCGAGCGCGGCCGTCGCCGTCTTCCGGTCCCCCAGGCGAACGGCGAGCGCCTCGATGAGCTCGGCCTTGTTCACAACTTCCTCCCGATTGTGCAACTGACTCGTCGCGAGCCATTCTGCGCGCACGGTATGCCCTGTGCTGCCTGGACACAAACATTCGATGGAAAAAAGCCCTTGTGTCGTAACGGATTCGCCCCCACCGGCCGGGCCGGTGGGGGCGAAAAGCTATCTGTGGTCAGGCGACCGAGGGCAGGAACGGTGGCCGGGCGGTCTCGTAGGCGCTGATCTCGGCCTCGTGCCGGAGGGTGAGTCCAATGTCGTCCAAGCCCTCCATGAGCCGCCAACGGCTGTGATCGTCGAGCGGGAACGCCCAGGTGGCGTCGCCGGCGTGGACCTGGCGGGCGGCGAGGTCGACCGTGATCGGGGTGGTCGGCTCGGATTCCACGAGGTCCCACAGTTCTTCCACGGCTTTCAATTCCAACTCGACCGGAAGGAGCCCTTCCTTGAGCGCGTTGCCGCGGAAGATGTCGCCGAAGCGGGGCGCGATCACGGCCCGGAAGCCCCAGTCCCGCAGCGCCCAGACGGCGTGCTCCCGGGAAGATCCGGTGCCGAACTCGGGGCCGGCGATCAGAATCGACGCACCCGAATGGACGGGATCGTTGAGAACGAATGACGGATCTTCCCGCCACGCGCTGAACAGACCGTCCGCGAATCCGGTCCGGGTCACCCGCTTGAGGTACACGGCGGGGATGATCTGATCGGTGTCCACGTTGGACCGCCGCAGGGGCACGGCGGTGCCGGTGTGCGCGGTGAACTTGTCCATCTCTCGGCTGCCCTTCTACAGGTCGGCGGGGGCGGCCAGCCGGCCGACCACGGCGGTGGCGGCGGCGACCGGCGGGGATACCAGGTGCGTACGCCCGCCCCGGCCCTGGCGGCCCTCGAAGTTGCGGTTGGAGGTCGAGGCGGAGCGCTCGCCCGGCTTCAACGTGTCGGGGTTCATGCCCAGGCACATGGAGCAGCCGGCGAAGCGCCACTCGGCGCCGGCGTCGGCGAAGACCTTGTCCAGCCCCTCCGCCTCGGCGGCCTCGCGCACCGCGGCCGAACCGGGCACCACCAGCATGCGTACGCCGTCGGCGACCTTGTGCCCGCGCAGCACGTCGGCGGCGGCGCGCAGATCCTCCAGCCGGCCGTTGGTGCAGGAGCCGACGAAGACCACGTCGACGGCCAGATCACGCAGCGCGGTGCCGGGCGCGAGGTCCATGTATTCCAGGGCCCGGCGCGCGGCGACCCGCTCGGGTTCGGTGACGAACTCCTCCGGGTCCGGCACGGCCGCGCCCAGGGGCACACCCTGGCCGGGGTTGGTGCCCCAGGTCACGAACGGCGTGATCCGGCCGGCGTCCAGGGTGACCTCGGTGTCGAAGGTCGCGCCCTCGTCGGTGGGCAGCGTCCGCCAGTGGGCCACCGCCGCGTCCCAGTCGGCCCCCTGCGGCGCGTGGGGCCGCCCCTTGAGGTACGCGAACGCGGTCTCGTCCGGCGCGATCATGCCGGCCTTGGCGCCCCACTCGATCGACATGTTGGCGATGGTCATCCGGCCCTCCATGGAGAGGTTCCGGATGGCCTCGCCCCGGTATTCCACGATGTGACCGCGCCCGCCGCCCGTGCCCACCTGGGCGATCAGGGCGAGCACCAGGTCCTTGGCGGTGACCCCCGGGGCGAGCTGGCCGGTGACGTTCACGGCCATGGTCCGCGGGCGCGCCTGCGGCAGCGTCTGGGTGGCCAGCACGTGCTCGACCTCACTCGTGCCGATGCCGAAGGCGAGCGCACCGAACGCGCCGTGGGTGGCGGTGTGCGAGTCGCCGCAGACGATCGTCATGCCCGGCTGCGTGAGGCCGAGCTGGGGGCCGATGACGTGCACGATGCCCTGGTTCTCGTCGCCCAGCGGGTGCAGCCGCACGCCGAACTCGGCGCAGTTGCGGCGCAGCGTCTCGATCTGGGTGCGGGAGGTGGGGTCCGCGATCGTGAGCAGGTCGCCGCGCCGGGAGCGGAACGCCGGGTCGTCGTACCCGGTCGGGGTGTTGTGGTCCTCGGTCGCGACCGTCAGGTCCGTGCGGCGGACCCGGCGGCCGGCCAGGCGCAGCCCGTCGAACGCCTGCGGGCTGGTGACCTCGTGGAGCAGGTGCAGGTCGATGAAGAGCAGGTCCGGCTCACCGGCGGCGGAGCGGACGACGTGCGCGTCCCAGACCTTCTCGGCCAGGGTCCTCGGTTGAGTGACTCCCACCATCTGGACATCCTAAATTCTGGGAGGTAAATTTCGGCTTGTGGGACACAGTATGAGCGGTGTCGGCGTTCTCGACAAGGCGGTGGTCATCCTGGCCGCCTGCGTCGACGGCGCCAGCCTGGCCGAACTCGTTGAACGCACCAAGCTGCCCCGGGCCACCGCGCACCGGCTGGCACAGGCGCTGGAGATCCACCGGATGCTGGTCCGGGACACCCAGGGCCGCTGGCGCCCGGGCCCCCGGCTCGGCGAGCTGGCGAACGCCGCGCCGGACGTGCTGCTGACCGCGGCCGAGCCGCTGCTCGCCGCGCTGCGCGACGCCACCGGGGAGAGCGCCCAGCTCTACCTGCGCCGCGCCGACGAGCGGATCTGCGTGGCCGCGGCCGAGCGGGCCAGCGGCCTGCGGGACACCGTGCCGGTCGGCTCGGTGCTGCCCATGACGGCCGGGTCGGCGGCGCAGATCCTGCTCGCCTGGGAGCCGCCCGAGGCGGTCATGCCGCTGCTGCCCCGGTCGAAGTTCACCGGGCGCACCCTCGCCGAGGTGCGCCGCCGCGGCTGGGCGCAGAGCGTCGCCGAGCGGGAGGCCGGTGTGGCGAGCGTCTCGGCCCCGATCCGCGACCGCACCGGCCGCGTCATCGCCGCGATCAGCATCTCCGGGCCGATCGAGCGCCTGGGCCGCCGCCCCGGCGAACGCCACGCCATGGCCGTGGTCCGCGCCGGCCAACGCCTCTCCGGCCTCTAACCCCCCGCACCCCCTCCCCCTCCCACCCCTGTCCCGTGTTGATCAAGAAGTTTGCGTCACGTTCCGACCTGGATCCGACGCAAACTTCTTGATCAACGCCGGCGGGCGGCGGGGGGGCGGGGCCGGGGTTGGGGCAGGGGACGCGGGGTGGTTCGGGAACGGCGAACGGCCCGTCTCGTGGGAGACGGGCCGTTCGCGACTGGTAGCCCCGACCGGATTCGAACCGGCGCTACCGCCTTGAGAGGGCGGCGTCCTGGGCCGCTAGACGACGGGGCCAGGCACTTTCCTGCTTCCACCGCCCTCGCGAGCGGTGCGGCAGTAGTCTAGCGGCACCACGTCCGGCCCGCGGCGAGGGGGTCTGGCCGGCGGGGACGAGGGCGAGCACACGAAACAGCCCGCCCCACGAGGTGGGACGGGCTGTCGGCGCTTGTAGCCCCGACCGGATTCGAACCGGCGCTACCGCCTTGAGAGGGCGGCGTCCTGGGCCGCTAGACGACGGGGCCAGAACTTCATGCTTCCGCGCCCTCGCGGGCGGGAAGCTGCACTCTATCAGAGATCATCTGCCGCCCCTCTCGCGAGGAGCGGAGCGGAGCTCCGCCAGAATCCAGCGTCCGGGATTCTCGCGAATCCGCGGCTGCGCTGGGGTACCAGGACTCGAACCTAGACTAACTGAACCAGAATCAGTCGGGCTGCCAATTACCCCATACCCCATTGGCCCCTTGCGGCGCCAGGAACGAACTTTACCCTCCCGGTGCCGACAGGCCAAATCCAACCCCTCGAACCCGCCCTCAACTGCGGAAACGAGGCGTCGGACGCGTCAGGCGACCGGGACCACCGGGTTGGTGAGTTCGCCGATCCCCTCGATCCGCACGGTGACCGTATCCCCGTCGGTGAGCGGGCTAACCCCGGCCGGCGTGCCGGTCAGCACCACGTCACCGGGGAGCAACGTCATGACGTGGGAGATGTACGACACGAGGGCCGGCACGTCGAAGACCATGTCCTTCGTGCGGCCGAGCTGGCGTACCTCCATCTCCTCGGAGTTGCGGCCCACCTCGCAGCGGACCTCCAGGTCGGTGACGTCCAGCCCGGTGGTGATCCACGGCCCGATGGGGCAGAACGAGTCGAAGCCCTTGGCCCGGGTCCACTGCCCGTCGGAGCGCTGGAGGTCCCGCGCCGTGACGTCGTTGGCGCAGGTGTAGCCGAAGATGGCCCGCTCGGCGGCGGCCCGGTCGGCCCGGCGCGCGCCCGGGGCGCCGATCACGACGGCCAGTTCGGCCTCGTGCTCGACCTGCTTCGAGAAGATCGGCAACCGGATGGCGTCCCGGGGGCCGATCACCGAGGTGGACGGCTTGAGGAAGAGCAGCGGCTCCTTGGGCACCTCGCTGCCGTGCTCGGCGGCGTGTTCGGCGTAGTTGCGGCCGACGCAGACCACCTTGCTCGGCAGGATCGGCGAGAGCAGTCGGACGTCGGAGAGCGCCCAGCGGGCGCCGGAGAACTGGATCTGCCCGAACGGGTGGCCCTCGATCTGGGCGATGGTCAGGCCCTGCGGCCCGGCCTCCGACTCGCCCTCGACGACCCCGAACGACATTCCCTTGGCATGAGCGAAACGAGCGATACGCACCCGGCCAATCTATCCCCGCCGACCGGCCCGGCCACGCCGGACGCGGCCACCGGCTCCGGCGGGGGGCGCGCCAGGGTACGCCGGCCCGCGCCGGCCGGGGCGGGATTGCGGACTTCGTACCCGCCCGGCGGGCCCGGGCCCATAGCTTCGGGGCCGGAGGTGCGTTCGTATGCCTGCATCGAGACGACACCACAGGACCCTGGCAGTGCTCGTGAACTGCCTCGGCATCATCGCCGCCGCGCCGGCGCTGCCCGGGGCGGCGCCCCGGGCGGTGGCCGCGCCGCCCCAACCGGTGGCTCCGCCGGCCGCGGCGGCCCGGGCCACCCCGATCCCGACCGGGATGCCGGCGGCGCCACCGGCGATGCCGACCACCAAGGCGGCGCCGATCCAGCTGCACACGCCACCGGTCAGCGTGGCGGTGGCGGCGGCCGGCACCCCGGCGCCGGGCTACCGGATCCAGGTCCGCAACGGCGGCCCCACACCCGTCGAGACGACCGTCCGACAGGAGCTGCCCGCCGGATCCCGGGCGACCGCGGTGACCGGTGGGGGCCGGGCCACCCGCCCGGCCGGGTCGGCCACCGCCAACGAGGTGACCTGGCGGCTACGGCTGCCGGCGCGGAGCACCACCACGCTGAACACCGCGCTGAGCGCGACCGCCCCGGGCCGGCCGGTGACCGCGCCGACCTGCGCCTACGGCACCGACGGCACCCGGCCGTACGACTGCGCCACGGCGACCTGGACGGGCGCGGCCGCGGCTCCGGCGGCGCAGGTGACCGCGGCGCCGGCCTGGCGCCGCCCGCCGGTGCTGCTGGCCGCGCTGGCCGCGCTCCTGGTCCTGACCGGGGGTGTGCTGTGGTGGGCGTGGCGGCGGCGCGGGGGGCCCGGCCCGGCCCCGGCGGCCACCGGCGCCCCGCCGGTCGCCGGCGGCGTGGGCGGCCCGGCGGACCGGGGCACGGTCTACCCGCGCCCGGCGATGCCCGCCACCGCCGGCCGCCGCCGCCGACCGCCGATCTGGATGGTGGTCGGGATCGCGGCGGCGGTGCTGGCCGGCGTGGTCGGCGCGGCGGCGTGGACGGCCACCCAGCGGGTGGCCGCCATGGACACCACCAAGCAGCCGACCAGCGGCGCCTGGGTGGGCAACAGCGTGACCGGGGTGGTCGGCGTCCCGCTGCGCGAGACCGCGTTCGAGTTCACCGTCTACCGGCTGGCCTGCGGCACGGGAACGCTGCCGGCGGCACCGGCGGGCGGCCGGCAGTGTCTGGCCACTGTCGGGGTGCGCAACCTCACCGCCGGCGAGCAGACCTGGCACGGGCAGTTGCAACGGGCGTATCTGCCCGGGGGCAACTGGGTGGCCACCGACGAGAACGCCACCCGGGTGGCGAACCTCGGCCGGGACGTCTTCGCCCAGCCGGTCGCCGCGGGCTCCCGGGTGCTGCTGCCGCTGGTGTTCACGGTGCACGGCGACGATCCGCCGAAGCAGTTGGAGCTGCGCAGCGGCGTCTTCTCCGCCGGCGTGCGGGTGGACGTGCGGTGACCGGGGGCCGGGCGGCGGTCGTACCCTGGGGTCCGTGACCGCCGCCCTCGCCCCCGCCACCGCGCTCGACGCGGCCGACTGGCAGGCCCGGCGGCGCGCCCACGAGGAGCGGGTCGACGCCTGGCTGGCGCCGCACTTGGCCCGCCGCCGCGCCGGGGTGCGGCACCCGGTGGAGGACTTCCTCTTCACCTACTACTCGCACCGGCCGGCCCAGCTGCGCCGCTGGCACCCCGGCGCCGGCGTGGCGCTGCGCGACGCGGACCCGGCCGCGTTCGGCCGGGACTACGGCGCCACCTCCGCGGGGGTCACCCTCGACACCGAGGGGGTACGCGCGCGGCGCGCCGAGTCGATCTCCTGGATCCGTACGCTGCTCGCGGCGACCGCCGGCCGCCCGGCCCACCTCGGCTGCTTCGGGATGCACGAGTGGGCGATGGTCTACCGGCAGACCCAGGACGAGGTGCGGCACAACGCGTGGCCGCTGCGGCTCAGCCCGGCGGCCACCGCGGCGGTGGTCGAGGAGCGCGGCGTGCGGTGCAGCCACTTCGACGCGTTCCGGTTCTTCACGGCGCCGGCCCGGCCGCTCAACGTGCTCACACCGACCCGGGAGAGCCAGCACGCGCTGGAGCAGCCGGGCTGCCTGCACGCCAACATGGACCTCTACAAGTGGGCGTACAAGCTGTCCCCGCTGGTGCCGTCCGAGCTGGTGGCGGACGCCTTCGCGCTGGCCCGGGAGATCCGCACGCTGGACATGCGGGCCAGCCCGTACGACCTGGCCGACCTCGGCCACCCGCCGGTGCGGGTGGAGACCCCGGAGGGCCGGGCCGAGTACGCCGCCGCCCAGCGGGGGTTCGCGGAGCGGGCCGCCGGGCTGCGGGGCCGGCTGCTGGCCGCCCTCGACGGGGCGGAGCGGCCGGCCTGACCGGGCCCGCCGGAGTCAGCCGGCCGGGTGGCCCCGGTGCGCGGCCCACTCCGGGGCGAGGATCGACATCACGGTGGCGTCCACCCAGCCGTCGCCGTCGCGGAGCACCTGCCGCAGCGTGCCCTCGGCCACGAAACCGACCTTCTCGTAGACCCGGCGGGCGCGGGGGTTGAAGGCGAACACCTCCAGCCCGATCCGGTGCAGGCCGAGCTGCTCGAAGCCGTAGCCGACGATGAGCCGGACCGCCTCGGTGCCCAGCCCCCGGTTCCGACCGGCGGGGCCGATGAGGGTGCGGAAGTTGCAGCTGCGGTTGTGCCGGTCCCACTCGTTGAGGACGACCTCGCCCACGCAGGCCCCGGCCGCCCGGTCCACCACGGCCAGGTCGAGCCGGTCCGGCTGGCTGTTGCGGGTGCCGTACCAGGCCCGCAGCCGGGCCGGTTCGAGCCCCTCCCCCGGCGGGCTGCCGGTGAGCCGGGCCACCTCCGGGTCGGCCAGGATCGCCTCGAAGGCCGTGAGGTCGTCGTCGACGAACGGGCGCAGCAGGGCGCGGTGGCCGGTGAGGGTGGGTTTGACGGAGAAATCGCTCGGCACCCGGCGCATTCTGGGCGACGGCGCGGTGGGCCCTCAAACCGTTTTCCGCGTCGCGCGGGTGCGAGGGTGATTGGGACGGATCTCCGGTCGGGGCCCCGCCCGGTTGGCACAGTGAGGTGGTGGGCGGCGTCGGTCGGATCCAGCTGGCCGGCGACGCGGGCGGCGTCAGCCGGCTGGAGCTCTTCCTCGACCTGATCTTCGTCTTCGCGTTCCTCAACGTCACCGGGGTGACCGCCGAGCAGCTCAACCCGGCCGGGCTGCCGCGCGGCCTGCTGCTGCTCGTGCTGCTCTGGTGGTGCTGGGCGCCGTTCGCGTGGCTGGGCAGCACCGTCCGGTGGGACCGCGGGGTCATGCCGGTGGTGATGTTCGGGCTCAGCGCCACCCTGTTCGTGATGGGCCTGACGGTGCGTGAGGCGTTCCTCGACCGGCCCGGCGGGCTCTCCGGGCCGGTTGTCTTCGCCCTGGGCTACCTGGTCGTGCGCGGCACCGCGCTGGCCGTCGCCGCGCTGGCCCAGGCCGGGGAGCCGGGTCCCCGCCGGCTGGCGCTGCGGGCCTGGCCGCCGGCGTTGGCCGGCGCGCTGTTCCTGCTCGCCGCCGCGCTGGTCCCGGACCACGTGCCGGACGGCGTGGCCGGCGAGTGGGTCCGTTTCGCGCTGGTGGGCTGCGCCATCGCCGCCGAGTACGGCGGGGCGGTCCTGGTCCCCGCGGACCGGTGGCGGATCGGCTCGATCCCGTACTGGGCGGAGCGGCACGCCCTGATCATCCTGATCGGGTTCGGTGAGACGATCATCTCGGTGGGGCTGAGCCAGGGGGTGGCGGCGACCCAACCGCTGACCCCGGGGGTGCTGGTCGGGGCGCTGCTCGCGGTGGCGCTGGCCGGCGCGCTGTGGTGGACGTACTTCGACGTGGCCCGGTTCGCGGCCGAGCAGGCGATGGAGCGGGCCGTCGGCACGCGGCGCGCGCTGCTCGGCCGCGACGCGTACAGCTTCCTGCACCTGCCGATGATGACCGGGCTGATCCTGGTGGCGCTCGGCATGAAGAAGGTGCTCGGCGAGCTGCGGGTGGACAGCGACGGGGCGAGTTCGGCGCTCACGCTGCTGGTGCTCCACGGCGGGGTGGTGCTCTACCTGCTGGGGCTGGTGCTGTTCGAGGTGCGGACGCTGCGCATCCTGGGCCGGTCCCCGGTGCTCGGCATCGTGCTGGTGGCCGGGCTGGCGCCCCTCGCCCCGCGCCTGCCGGCACTGGCCGAACTGGCCCTGCTGGCCTTGGCGGTCGGCGCGACCGCGCTGGCCGACGTGACCGTGTTCCGGCGCCGGCACCGCCGGCTGCACGCGATGATCGGCCCGACGCAGGCGCACGCCGGGGTCACCCCGAAGGAACTCTTCTTCGACCTGGTCTTCGTCTACGCGTTCCTCCAGGTGGCCGCCCTGATGGCCGACGACCCGACGTGGACCGGGCTGGCGCGCGGGCTGCTGGTGCTCGCCGTGCTCTGGCAGGCCTGGTGCGCGTACGCCTGGCTGGCGGCCGAGGTCCGCTCGGAGAGCCCGGTGGTCCGCCTGGTTATGGTGCTGGTGGTGGCGCTCACCGCGCTGATCACGCTGGCCAGCCCGCAGGCGATCGACGACTCGCGCGGCGGCCTGCCGGGGCCGCTGGTCTTCGTCGCCTGCTACGCGGCCATCCGGCTGCTGCACCTGGCCTCGTTCGGGCTGGTGGCGTGGCAGGAGCCGGGATGGCGTACGCCGCCGCTGCGGGCCGCCGCGCCGACCCTGGTGTCGCTCGGCCTGATGCTTGTCGCCGCGCTGCTGCCGCTGCCGGTCGGCGACGTCCGCCAGTTCTCCCCACCGCGGGTCGGGCTGTGGCTGCTCGCCATCGCGGTCGACCTGGTCGGGAACGCCCGGGTGGGTCTGCGCCACCTCAGCGTGCGCTCGGCGGAGCACTGGGCCGACCGGCACAGTCTGATCATCATCATCGGGCTCGGGGAGGCGGTGATCTCGATGGGCAGCGCCGTGGTCTACACACCGGTCTCGGCCCGGATCGTGGTGGCGGCCTTCCTCGGCACCGCCCTGCTGGCCGCCCTGTGGTGGGTCTACTTCGGCTGGGACAGCACGGAGGGGGAACGGGTGCTGGCGGCCGCCGACCTCCGCACCCGGACCCGGCTGGCCCGCGACGCGTACACGTGGCTGCACCTGCCGATGGTGGCGGGGATCGTGCTGGTCTCGCTCGGCCTGCGCAAGACCATGTCGGTGCTGGGCAGCCGGGGTTTCTTCGAGTTCGGGCCGCCGCCGTATCCACTGGCGCACGCCGCGCTCTTCGGCGGGGTGCTGCTCTACCTGTCGGGCGTCCAGGCGTTCCGGTGGCGGACGACCGGACGCTGGCGTCCGGCCCGGCTGGTGCAGGCCCTGGTGGTGGCGGCGCTGCTGCCGCTGACCGCCGGGATGTCGGCGCTGCTCGCGCTGGCCCTGCTGGCCGCGGTCTGCCTGGCCCTCACGGCCTTCGAGGTGCTCCGCGACCACGAGCGGGCCACCACCGGGGCGGTGCCGTCGCGCTGACCCCGTGGGCCGGTCAGTCGCCGTCGACCCGGCGGTCGCGCTTGCGCTGGGACTGCCGCTTCTTGTCGGCCAGCCGGCGCTCCTTGGCCCTCCGGGAGGGGCGGGTGGGGCGGCGCGGCTTCGGCGGGGGCGCCACCGCCTCGCGCAGCAGGGCGGCCATCCGCTCGCGGGCCGCCTCCCGGTTGGCCAGCTGCGCCCGGTGCTCGCTGGCCGCCACGGTCAGCACCCCGTCGACCAGCCGGCCGGCGAGCCGGTCCAGGGCGCGGGCGCGCAGCGACTCGGGCACGCTCGGCGACCCGGCCAGGTCGAAGCTCAGCTCCACCCGCGAGTCGGTCGTGTTCACGCCCTGACCACCCGGGCCGGACGAGCGGGAGAAGCGTTCCCGCAGCTCGGCGTCGGGCACCACGAGCCGGTCGGTCACCCGCAGTCCGTCGTCCACGCTCCGAGGCTAACGTCCTCCGCGGTGGCCCGGGGTGGCGGTCACGGTCGGGGTCGGGGTGGGCGCCGGGCCCGCCCGTTCGTGGTCCGACCCGGCCGCCGCGTACGCCGCCGCCCCGACCAGCAGCAGCGCGATCACCCCGATCTTGGTGACCACCCCACGGATCGCCGTCCAGGCGGTGCGCCGGGCGCCCGGGACGCTGGTCCGGATCGTCTGATAGTCCTTCCAACCCCGCTGAGCGCGGGCGTACGACGCGCCGACACCGGCGCCGATGACCAGGCCCACCAGGAGGAGGGCCGCGATGACAGCTTGCTCCACCCACGCCAGTATCCATACTCAGCGTAATATTTCCATGGCCCGATGGTCCCACGCCGGATATCCGACAGTTGCTAATCCCCCGCGTGACGGCCCTGCCCAGGGCCGCCGGGCCGGTCAGCCGCCGCGGCCGATGATGGTGTCGGCGGTCTGCTGGACCTGGTCGATCGGGATGGCGAACCCGATGCCGATCGAACCGTTGCCGTCGATGGTGGCGATGGCCGTGTTCACCCCGACCACCTCGCCGCGCGCGTTGACCAGCGGCCCACCCGAGTTGCCGGGGTTGATGGAGGCGTCGGTCTGCACCGCGGTGTGCCGGCCGGTGCCGATGCGGACCTGCCGGTTGAGCGCGCTGACGATACCGGCCGTGACGGTGCCGGCCAGGCCGAGCGGGGAGCCGACTGCCAGCACCGGCTCGCCCACCCGGGTCGAGTTCGGCTTCGCCAGCGGCAGCGCCGACAACCGGGCCGACGCCGGGACCTTCAGCACCGCCAGGTCGCTGCCCGGCTCCCGCCCCACCACCTCGGCGGTGAACCGGCGCCCGTCGGAGGTCTCGACCGTCACCGGCCCGGACCCGCCCCGGGACAGGATGTGGTCGTTGGTCACGATGTGCTGCTCGTTGTCGATGGCGAAGCCGGAGCCGCTGGCCGACGCGCCGGACGACCCGCCGACCATCACCGAGACCACCCCGGGGACCGTCTTCTCGGCGGCGGTGACCAGCTCCGCCGGCACCGGGGCGGCGGCCGCGGCCGACGGGCCGGGCGCGTCCCGGTCGGCGGCCCAGGTGCCGGCCGCCGCCCCGGAGACGGTGGAGAGGGCCACCACCGCCGCCGCGCTCAGCAGCCGGCGACGCCAGCCGCGCCGCGCGGCCTCCCGCTCGGAACCGGGTACGTCCCAGCGCCCGCGTCCGTCCGGGTCCAGCTCCGGCGAGACGAACCAGGGGCCGCGTGGCTCGCCGAGTCCGGTCTGCACTGCCATACCTGGGCTCCTCACGTGTCGTGCGTCGTCCGGTCCTTGCGGGGTCAGGGCAGCCGGGAGAACCACCGCAGCGATCCGGCGGCGGCCCCCATGGCGAAGACCAGCCCGAGGCCGATGAAGCGGGCCGAGATGTCCTGCCGTTCGTTGCGGTAACCCACCGACGTGCCGATGTCCTCGTAGACGGCGCGCAGCTCGGCGCTGGTGGACGCCTCGTGGAAGCCGCCCCCGGTCTCCTCGGCGACCGCCTTGAGGGTCTGCCCGTCGACGGGCACCTGGATGGCCCGCCCACCCCGGTCGACGGAGCCGGACGGCGTGCCGAACGAGATGGTGTGCACCGGCACCTTGGCCGCCACGGCCTGGCCGGCCGCCTCCAGCGGGTCCATGCCGGACGTGTTCGCCCCGTCGGAGAGGATGATGATCCGGGCCGGCGGCGGGTCCTTCGCGGCCTTGGCGTCCAGGCTCTTGACCGCGCCCAGCGAGGTGCTGATGGCCTCCCCGATGGCGGTGCCCTGCACCCCGGTGATGCCCTCGGCGAGCCGCTCGACCCCCTCGTCCAGGGCGTCGCGGTCGGTGCTCGGCGGCACCAGCACCGCCGCGCTGCCGGCGAACGCGACGAGTCCCACGTTGAACTCGTCCGGCAGTCCGTCGACGAACCGGCGGGCGGCCTCCTTGGCGGCGGTCAGCCGGTCCGGATCGACGTCGCCGGCCAGCATCGAGGTGGAGACGTCCACCGCCACCATCACGGTGGCCCGTTCCCGGGGCACCCGCACCTCGGCGTTGGGTCGGGCGAAGCCGACGACCAGCAGCGCGAGCATGGCGAGGAAGAGCCCCGCCGGGACGTGCCGGCGCCAGGCCGGCCGCTGCGGGGCGACCCGGTCCAGCAGCCGCAGGTTGGTGAAGCGCACCGCGTACCGGCTCTGCCGGCGCTGCATGGCCAGGTAGCCGACGACCAGCGCGGCGACGCCGAGCAGGAGCCAGAGGCGAGCGGGCGACTGCCAGGTCACGCCGCACCTCGCCGGGCCGCTGCGGGCGCGGCCGTGAGCCGGCGCTGGGCGTGCACGTGCCGGACGATGTCCGCACTCCAGTCCCGGTCGGTACGCAGCGCCAGGTGCGTCGCGCCCGACCGGCGCAGCGCGTCCCGCACCTGGTCGCGCTGGGCGGCGGCGGCCTGGGCGTACCGCTCGCGCAGGGCCGGGTCCCCGGTCCACACCTCGCGGCGGCGGCCGGTCTCCGGGTCGACCAGGGTGACCAGCCCGACGTCGGGCAGCTCCAGCTCGCGCGGATCGGTCACCTCGACCGCCAGCACCTGGTGCCGGACGGCCAGCCGGCGCAGCACGGCCTCCCAGGCCGGGGCGCCGTCCGGGTCGTCGGGCAGCCCGTCGAGGAAGTCGGAGACGACCACCACGAGCCCGCGCCGGGTGGCCATCCGCTGGAGCCCGTCGAGCCCGTCGTGCAGGCCCGGCGTCTCCGGGTGCCCGTCGGTGCGCGGCGCGCCCAGCAGGGCGCGGAGCAGCCCGAGCAGGTGGGTACGCCCGCCGCGGGCCGGGAACCGGCGGATCCCGTCCGGGGTGAGCACCTGGCCGCCGAGGCGGTTGCCGACGCCGGCGGTGAGGAAGCCGACCGCCGCCACGGCGGCCACCGCCAGCTCCCGTTTGTCCAGGGTGGCCGTGCCGTACTCCATGCTGGGGCTGGCGTCGACCAGCAGCCAGGTGGTCAGCTCGCGGTCGGCGTCGACCTCGCGTACGTGCGGGACGGTGGTGCGCGCGGTCACCGCCCAGTCCATCCGGCGGACCTCGTCCTCCCCGGGGCGGTACTCGCGGCTGCCGGCCGCCTCGCTGCCGGGCCCGGGCAGCAGGCCGCGGTACTGGCCGTGCAGCAGCCCGTCGAGCCGCCGGGTGACGGTCAGTTCGAGCCGGCGCAGCCGCTGGTCGGGGGCCAGGTCGGCAAGTACCGGGTCGGGCATGGTGGGCGCGTCCCGGCGTCTCATGCCGCCGCCAGGTCGGCCGCCGCCTCCGGGTGCCCGGTGACCACCCGGGGCGGCGGCACCGCCTCGACCAGCCGGCGGACCAGGGTCTCGGCGGCGACCCCGTCGGCCACCGCGTCGAAGGAGAGCACCAGCCGGTGGGCCAGCACGTCCACCGCGAGGTCCCGGACGTCCTCCGGGAGCACGTGGTCGCGGCCGTGGATCAGCGCCTGGGCCCTCGCCGCCGCCACCAGGCCGAGGGTGGCCCGTGGGCTCGCCCCGTACGCCAGCAGCGGCGCGATCTCGGGCAGCCCGAACCGTCCCGGATCCCGGGTGGCGAGGATGAGCCGGACCACGTACTCGGCGAGGGCGTGGTGGACGAAGACGTCGGCGGCGCGCCGCTGGAGTTCGCGCAGCCGGGCCGCGTCGAGCACCGGGCGGGCGGTCGGCCGCTCGGTGCTCATCCGGTAGAGGATGGCCAGTTCGTCGGCGTCGCTCGGGTAGTCGACGACGACCTTCATGAGGAAGCGGTCGCGCTGCGCCTCGGGGAGCTGGTAGACCCCCTCCGACTCGATGGGGTTCTGGGTGGCCAGCACCAGGAACGGGTCGGGGACCGGCCAGCTCCGGCCGCCGATGGTGACCTGCCGCTCGGCCATCGCCTCGAGCAGCGCCGACTGCACCTTGGCCGGGGCCCGGTTGATCTCGTCGGCGAGCACCAGGTTGGCCATGATCGGGCCCAGCTCCACGTCGAACGCCTCGGTGGAGGCCCGGTAGATGCGGGTGCCGACGATGTCGGAGGGGACCAGGTCGGGGGTGAACTGGATCCGGGAGAAGGTGCCGCCGACCACGGTGGCGAGGGTCTGCGCCGCGAGGGTCTTGGCCACCCCCGGCACGCCCTCCAGCAGGCAGTGGCCGTCGGCGATCAGGGCGGTGAGCAGGCGATCGACGAGTCGATCCTGCCCGACGATCACGCGTTTGACCTCGAAGAGGGTCTGTTCCAGCTCGACGCCGCTCGCGTCGGCATCGACCGGGCTGGGCACGCTGGCCAGGGTGTCCGAGATGTCCGTCACGGTGCTTGCTTCCCGTGCCGGCGTGGGGACAAACGTCGGATTATCGGCCCCTGGGCGGTCCTTCCGGGGCCGGATCGGGACGACTCCCCCGGCCGGTCCGCAACGGCGCGAGCGGGGCCGGGCCGGGGCAGACCGGATCAGGCGACCACGACAGCAGGCCCCCGCCGTGGGGGCGGGGGCCGCTGCCGGCGGGGGTCAGTTGGCGATGAGCAGGTGGAACGGCCGGTCCGCGTACCCGCCGCTGGAGCTGCGGGTCTGGACGAAGACCGCGTTCGGGATCAGGTAGCGGGGCGCGACCGCGACCTCGCCCGCGGGCGGGACGTTCGCCGCGTCGTTGGTGCCGATCGTGGCGTGCAGGCCCTTGAGGTTGACGGCGTAGTCGAGCGTCACCTGGTACTGGCCGGCGAACTGTCCCGGCACGGACGAGGAGAACTTCTTGGCGCTCACGACGTTGGCCGAGTGCTGGAGCAGGGTCCCGTTGCTGCTGACCACCGCCCAGGCGACGAGCCCGGGCGTCGGCGCGGCGAGGGTGGCGTTGAGCGCGGCCTTCGCGGACCGGGTCTCCGCGGCGGTCACCGGCGGCTGCTGCCCGGCCTGGCGCGCGCCGGGCTGGGCCTCGGCCGGGGCCTTCGCCGCCGGGTGGGCGGCGGCAGCGATGCCCCCGCCGGCCAGGGTGAGGGACAGCGCGGCGAGGGCCACCACCGTCGCCTTGCGCTTGAGGAATGTGGCCATGACAGATCTCCCTTTTGTGACCGTGGGTGATACGGCCGACCCGCGGCTTGCGCGGGACGGATGGATGCGGCACGGGAGCCAGGCGCAGAACAATTGCGGACCATCGGGGGGTCCACGTCGAAGCGCACCGTTAAAGTCGAGTTGCACCTGGCCTTGAGCTGGGCTTACTACGGAGAGTCGCGACGTCTCGACCAGGTGGAACCTAGCATCGGAAAATGCGGCCGGTCAATAGCTCACATTTCCGTGGCGGCGCCTGAAAAATGCTTTCGATAATTGTGAGAAGTGAGCGTCGGACCATTCACGAAAATGCCCCGTTGTGCCGGCGGGTAGCGTGACGGCCATGATCACGACGAGTGGGCCGGGACGGGCCGGCGGCCGAGCGGCGCGATTCGCCACGATCGCCTGCTGGCTTGCGGTCGTGCCGGTGGCGGCCTGGGCGGCGCTCCGGCTGGCCGGGCTGGAACGGGGGCCGCTGGTGCAGGCGGTCGCCTTCACGCCGTACGTCGCCGCCGCCGCGCTCGCCCCGGTGGTGCTGGCGCTCGCCCTGCGACGCCGCGCGCCCGCGGTGGTCGCGGCCCTCGCCGCCCTGGCGCTGGTCGCCGCGGTGGCGCCGCGGGCAGTCCGCGACGACCGTCCCACGGCGGGCGGGCCGGTGCTCCGGCTGCTCACCGCCAACCTGCTCAAGGGCGGCGCCGACCCGGCGCGGCTGGTCGAGCTGGTCCGGGCGCACCGGGTGGACGTGCTGACCGTGCAGGAGTTCACCCCGGAGATCGCCGCCGAGCTGGACCGGCTCGGGCTGGCCACCCTGCTGCCCTACCGGGTGCTGAACCCCGAGGTCGGCACCACCGGGTCCGGGCTCTACGCGCGCCACCCGCTCAGCGGCACCGGCTGGCGGCGCAACGAGGGCTTCCAGTTCACGCAGGCGTACGGGACGGTGGCCGTGCCGGGTGCGGCACCGCTGCGGGTGGAGTCGGCGCACCCGGCCGCCCCGTACGCCGTCGACGTGGTGCCGGACTGGTGGACCGACCTGCGGGCCCAGCCGCCGGCCACCCCGCGGGGCGGGTTGAGCGTCCTGGCCGGCGACTTCAACGCCACCCTCGACCACGCGCCGCTGCGCGACCTGATCGACACCGGCTACGTCGACGCCGCCGACGCGGCGGGCGCCGGGCTCTCCGGCACCTGGGGCCCCTACGACGGCGACCCGATCCCGCCGGTCACCATCGACCACGTGCTGGTCGACCGCCGTATCGAGGTACGCGCGGTCAGCGTGCACGGCGTGCCGGGCAGCGACCACCGCGCCGTGCTGGCCGAGCTGCGGCTGCCCGCCGGGTGAGCGTCAGACCCGGGCCCGGTCCAGGCCGTAGGTGAGGGCGTCGACCAGGGCGTGCCAGCTCGCCTCGACCACGTTCGGGTGGACGCCGACCGTGGTCCAGTCACGGCCGGCCCCGGCGGTCTCCACCAGCACCCGGGTCACCGCGCCGGTGCCGTGGCTGCCCTCCAGGATGCGGACCTTGTAGTCGGCCAGCTCGAACTCGCGCAGCTCCGGGTAGTGCCGGGCGAGCGCCACCCGCAGCGCCTCGTCCAGGGCGTTGACCGGGCCGTTCCCCTCGGCGGTGGCGATCACGCGCTCGCCGCGTACCCGGATCTTGACGGTGGCCTCGGAGACCACCGCGCCGTCCTCGCGGTGCTCGACCAGCACCCGGTAGGACTCCAGGGCGAACGGCCGGGGCGGCGCGGCGTCCGGCAGCTCCGAGCGGACGAGCAGCTCGAACGAGGCGTCGGCGGCCTCGAACGACCAGCCGCCGGCCTCCAGTTCCTTCACCCGGTTGGTGACCCGGGACAGGGCCTGCGGATGGCCGGCCAGGTCCAGGCCCAGCTCGCGGCTCTTGAGCTCGACGCTGGCCCGGCCGGCCATCTCGGTCACCAGGATCCGCATGTCGTTGCCCACCACCGAGGGATCCACGTGGTTGTAGAGCAACGGGTCGACCTTGATCGCGCTCGCGTGCAGCCCCGCCTTGTGGGCGAAGGCGGCGGCCCCGACGTAGGCCTGGTGGGTGTCGGGGGCGATGTTGGCGATCTCGGCGATGGCGTGCGACACCCGCACCATCTGTTCCAGGCAGCCCTCCGGTAGGACGGGCATGCCGAGCTTGAGTTGGAGGTTGGCCACGATCGCGAACAGGTCGGCGTTGCCGGGGCGCTCGCCGTACCCGTTGGCGGTGCCCTGGACGTGCCGGACGCCGGCCTCGACGGCCGCGATCGTGTTGGCCACCGCGCAGGCCGTGTCGTTCTGGGCGTGCATGCCGAGCAGCTCGGGGGCGATCCCGGTTCGCGCGGTCAGGTCGGTGATCGCGGCGGTCACCTGGGAGGGCAGCATCCCGCCGTTGGTGTCGCAGAGGACGAACCGCTCGGCCCCGGCGGCCAGCGCGGTCTCCGCCACCGCGGCCGTGTACCCCGGGTCCTTCCGGTAGCCGTCGTAGAAGTGCTCTCCGTCGACGAAGACCCGCCGACCCTGCGCCACCAGGTACGCGACCGTGTCCCGGATCATCGCCAGGTTCTCCTCGGCGGTGGTGCGCAGCGCCCGCTCGACGTGCCGCAGGTCCGCCTTGGCGACCAGCGCCACGGCGGGCGTGCGCGCGTCGAGCAGCCCGCGCACCTGCGGGTCGTCCTCGACCGCGACGCCGGCCTTGCGGGTGGCCCCGAACGCGACCAGGATCGCGTGCCGCAGCTCCAGCTCGGTGCACGCCCGGCGGAAGAACTCGGTGTCCTTCGGCACGGCGCCGGGCCAGCCGCCCTCGATGAAGCCGACCCCGAGGTCGTCGAGCAGGCGGGCCACCGCGAGCTTGTCGACCACCGAGTAGGTGAGCCCCTCGCGCTGGGCGCCGTCGCGCAGCGTCGTGTCGTACACCTGGAAGGTCATGGGAGTCCTCTTCTCGAACCTGCGGGGCAACAAAAAGACCCCCCGCGGATGCGGGAGGTCTGCGCGCTCGGCGAGGGGGAAGGCCGGCGCGCTAGCTGTCAATAATCAGGACGGAGCTGGTCACGGTCCGTACTCTGCCACTCCGATCCGGCTTGTGGGAGCAGAAACCCACATCGCGGGACGGGTCCGTGATCGACTTAACACGGCGACCTGCCCGGGGCGGGACGGCCACCGGCCTGCGGAAGTATCTGGAACAGATCCAGTTACCGGCCTGGCGTCGTCGCCAGGCCGCCGTCAAGGAGGACCCGTGCTCACTGTCGGTGACCACTTCCCCGAGTACGAACTCACCGCCTGCGTCTCGCTCGACGCCGACAAGGCGTTCGAGACGATCAACCACAAGACCTACGAGGGCAAGTGGCGCGTCGTCTTCTTCTGGCCGAAGGACTTCACCTTCATCTGCCCGACGGAGATCGCCGAGTTCGGCCGCCTCAACGGCGAGTTCGCCGACCGGGACGCCCAGGTCCTCGGCGTCTCCGTGGACAACGAGTTCGTGCACTACGCCTGGCGCAAGGACCACCCGGACCTGCGCGACCTGCCCTTCCCGATGCTCAGCGACATCAAGCGTGAGCTGACCGCCGACTGCGGCGTGCTCGGCGAGGACGGCGTCGCCCAGCGGGCCACCTTCATCATCGACCCGGACAACGAGATCCAGTTCGCCATGGTGACCGCCGGCTCGGTCGGCCGGAACGTCTCCGAGGTGCTGCGGGTGCTCGACGCCCTGCAGACCGACGAGCTGTGCCCGTGCAACTGGAACAAGGGCGGCGCCACCCTGGACGCCAACGCGCTGCTCGCCGGGGCCGGGGCCTGATCATGGGTCTGGACGCGGTCAAGGCGGCCCTGCCCGAGTACGCCAAGGACATCAAGCTCAACCTCGGCTCCACCATCGTCACCTCGACGCTGAAGCCCGAGCAGGCCTGGGGCACCGCCCTGGCCTGCGCGGTGGCGGCCCGCAACCCGGTGGTGCTGCGGGAGATCGCCGCCGAGGCCGCCGGGCACCTCACGCCCGAGGCGGTCGAAGCGGCCAAGGGCGCGGCCACCATCATGGCGATGAACAACGTCTACTACCGGGCCAAGCACCTCATCGGCGACGAGCAGTACGCCTCGCTGCCGGCCCGGCTGCGGATGCAGATCATCGCCCGGCCCGGGGTGGAGAAGGTCGACTTCGAGCTGTGGTGCCTCGCCGTCTCGGCGATCACCGGCTGCGGCGTCTGCCTGGAGTCGCACGAGAAGACCCTGCGGGCCGCCGGGTTCAGCCGCGACCAGGTGCACGAGGGGCTGCGCATCGCGTCCGTGGTGCACGCCGCCGCGGTCGCTCTGGACGCGGAGGCCGCGCTCGCCTGAGCCGGGCGGGTGTACCGACCTCCGCAGCCGGGTACGAAGGGGTCTGACAGGCACATCCCCCGAGAAAGTCGAGAAAGGGAGTGGACGCCATGGAGCGGCTCGACCCTCGAACGACCCACGGGACGCCGGATCCGCTGACCCAGGGTGATCAGGGCGCCTTCGCGGGCGGCGCGCCCGCCGGGCGCTTCGACCCGTGGAGCTACCGGGACGAGGCCGGGGTGACCGGTGTCGACCTGGTCGGCTACAAGGTGGAGGCGACGGACGGCGGTATCGGCAAGGTGGACCGGGCCAGCCACGAGGTGAACTCCAGTTTCCTGGTGGTGGACACCGGGCCGTGGGTCTTCGGCAAGAAGGTCATGCTGCCCGCCGGCACGGTCAACCACGTCGACCACGACGAGCGGAAGGTCTACGTCGACCGGAGCAAGGACCAGATCAAGGCCGCGCCGGAGTACGACGAGGCCACCGACACCGACCCGGAGTTCCGGGACAAGCTCGGCGGCTACTACGACGACACCTACTCGTCGATCCCGCCGGGCACCGCCCGGTAACGGAGACACCCGCGAGCAGCGGCCGGCGGGGCACATCGTGGCCCCGCCGGCCGTTACCGTGTCAGGGGTGGACGCCCTCGAGACTCCCTTCCCCGCGCTGTTCAACTTCCGCGACGTCGGCGGCTACCGCAGCCGGGACGGGCGCACCGTCCGGCACCGCCGGCTCTACCGCTCCGACTCCCTGCACCGCATCGACGAGACCGACGGTGCGGCGTTCACCGCGCTGGGCATCCGCACCGTCATCGACCTGCGCCGCCCCACCGAGGTGGCCCGGGACGGCCGGGTGCCGGCCTACGGCGGGCTGAGCTACCGGCACATCCACCCCGAGCACGAGGACTGGGCCGAGCGGACGTTCGAGCCGGGCAGCGACCTGGCCCGCTACCTCGCCGACCGGTACGCCGACCTGGCCCTGACCGGCACCGCCGGGCTGGCCGAGGCGATCGGCCTGATCGCCGACAGCGCCAACGCGCCGGTGGTGGTGCACTGCGTCGCCGGCAAGGACCGCACCGGCATCGTCTGCGGGCTCACCCTGGCCGTGCTCGGCGTCCCCGACGAGGACGTCGCCGCCGACTACGCGCTCAGCACCGTCGCGTCGGAGCGGTTCAGCGCCTGGGTCCGGGCCACCCTGCCGGACGCTGTGGAGCCGCCGCCACCGTTCCTCGCCTCCCCCGCCGAGGCGATGATGCTCTTCCTCACCGAGCTGCGCGAGGGCCACGGCTCGATCGAGGGCTACCTCCGCCACGCCGGCGTCACGGACGAGCAGCTCAAGGCCCTCCGCACCCACCTCCTGGCCTGAGCCGGGCGGGAAAGAGCGCACGGCCGGCGCCGTCGAGGACGGGCCGGCCGTGCGGGACGCGCGTGTGGAGGGTCAGAGGACGCGGGAGACCCAGCCGTGCCGGTCCTCGGCGCGGCCGCGCTGGATGTCCACCAGCTTCTGGCGCAGCGCCATGGTGGAGCGGCCCGGCTCGCCGCCGCCGATCAGGAACTCCCCGTCCGGGAAGCGCACGCCGCCGATCGGGGTGATCACCGCGGCGGTGCCGCAGGCGAACACCTCGCGCAGCCGCCCGCTGGCCGCGTCGGCCTGCCAGTCGGCGAAGCTGACCGGCCGCTCCTGCACCCGGTGCCCCGACTCGGCGGCCAGGGTGAGGATCGCGTCGCGGGTGATGCCCGGCAGGATGGTGCCGGTCAGCGGCGGGGTGACCAGGGTGTCGTCGTCGTAGACGAAGAAGACGTTCATGCCGCCCAGCTCGTCGACGAAGCGCCGCTCCACCGCGTCCAGGAAGACCACCTGGTCGCAGCCGGCCTCGATGGCCTCGGCCTGCGCGGCGAGCGAGGCCGCGTAGTTGCCGCCGCACTTGGCCGCGCCGGTGCCGCCGGGCGCGGCCCGGGTGTAGTCGGGCGAGACCCAGACCGTGACCGGCTTGACCCCACCGGCGAAGTACGCCCCGGCGGGCGAGGCGATCACGCAGTAGAGGTATTCGTTGGCCGGGCGGACGCCGAGGAAGACCTCGCTGGCGAACATGAACGGGCGCAGGTAGAGGCTGGCGTCCTCGTGCTCCGGGATCCAGTCCTGGTCGATCTCGACCAGGCGGCGCAGCGACTCGACGAACGTCTCCGCCGGCAGCTCCGGCATGGCCAGCCGGTGGGCGGAGGCGGCGAAGCGGGCCGCGTTGGCCTCCGGGCGGAACATGGTGACCGACCCGTCCCCGGTCCGGTACGCCTTCAGCCCCTCGAAGATCTCCTGCGCGTAGTGCAGGACCGCGGCGGCGGGGTCCATCGGGATCGGCGCGCGCGCCTCCAGCCGGGCGTCGTACCAGCCCTTGCCCTCGGCGTACCGGATGGTCACCATGTGGTCGGTGAACACCCGGCCGAAGCCCGGGTTCGCCAGCAGGGCGGCCCGGTCGGCGGCGGATACCGGCGCGGGATTCGGACGGATCTCGAAATCGAGCTTGTCACCACCGCTCATCGCGCTGACCTCCCTGCGGGTCCACGGCCATGCGGGATCGCACGCCGACGTCACTGGTGCCAGAAACTTACCCCGAACGGTCGTTCAGCGGATAGCTCCGCCCCGGCACATCGGACACGCCGGACGGGCGGCCCGGTCGGGCCGGGACGGGAACGGGCCCGGGTGCGGGTGCGGGTCTGGCGGCCCGGATCCGGGCCGAGGTGACGGCCCGGTCAGGCTACGGCGTAGCCGGCGAGGCGGTCGCCGACCTCCTCGGTGCGCAGCGGCGCGCCCGGCGTACGCCCGGCCAGCTCGGTGGCGACCGCGGCGGTGACCCGCGCGGCGGCGTCGGCGTGGCCGAGCTGGTCGAGCAGGAGCGCGGCGGAGAGCACGGCGGCCACCGGGTCGGCGACGCCCTTGCCGGCGATGTCCGGCGCGGAGCCGTGCACCGGCTCGAACATCGACGGGTACTGCCCCTCCGGGTTGATGCAGCCGCTGGCCGCCAGCCCGATGCCGCCGGTCACCGCGGCGGCGATGTCGGTGAGGATGTCGCCGAAGAGGTTGTCGGTGACCACGACGTCGTAGCGCGACGGGTTGGTCACCAGGAACATCGCGGCGGCGTCGACGTGCTGGTATTCGGTGGTCACGTCGGGGTGCTCGTCGGCCACGGCCGCGAAGGCGCGTGCCCAGAGCGAGCCGGCGTGGGTGAGCACGTTGGTCTTGTGCACGAGGGTGACCTTGCGCCGCTCCCGGCGGCGGGCCCGGGCGAACGCGTCGCGGATCACCCGCTCGACGCCGTGCCGGGTGTTCAGGCTCTCCTCGGTGGCCACCTCGGCCGGGGTGTCCCGGTGCAGCGAGCCGCCGGCCCCCGCGTAGAGACCCTCGGTGCCCTCGCGGACCACCACCAGGTCGACCTCGCCGGGCTTGACGGCGGCCAGCGGACCGGCGACGCCGGGCCAGAGCCGGGACGGGCGGAGGTTGACGTACTGGTCGAAGGCGAAGCGGAGCTTGAGCAGCAGGCCCCGCTCCAGCACGCCCGGCGGCACGCTGGGGTCGCCGACCGCGCCGAGCAGGATGGCGTCGTGCCCGGCCAGCTCGTCGAGGACCGAGTCGGGCAGCACCTCGCCGGTGCGGTGGTAGCGGGCGGCGCCGAGGTCGTACTCGGTGGCCTCGGCCACTCCGGGGAGCACCGCGTCGATGACCTTGCGGGCCTGCCCGACCACCTCGGGGCCGATGCCGTCCCCGGCCACCACCGCAATGCGTGCCACCTGGCGCTCCTCACCTCGTCGTCCTGCGCAACCGTACGTCGCCGTCCCGGCTCCCGGTACGCGCCTTCCAGTATTCGGGACGCCCCGATGCACAGGAGTCTCCCAGGTGGCATTCATGGTCCGGTCATGTCCACTGCTTAGGGTCGGTGGGACAGGGTCGACGGGGGCCCGGGACCGGCTTTCGCCGCGACGCTGCGGCGTGGTCAGCGAGGGAGCGGTGTCATGCGGATCGAGGAGCAGCGGCGGGCCCGCTGGACGGACGAGCAGCCCCGCACCCGGTGGATCGACCAGTCGGCCTTCCGGCACCGCCGCCCCGACCTGCGCCTCGGCACCCGCAGCCACCGGCTGGAGCGGGCCGGCGGCACCGCCGCCGACCGGATCAGCGTCCGGCACACCGTCCGCACCTCCACCGCCGAATACTCGCTGCTGCTCAACGCGCCCGAATGGCTGGGCCGCCGGGGCGTCGGTGAGGCGCTCCGGGACGCGGTCGCCGAGCTGCGTGCCATCGACCTCACCTACGGGCCCAACCAGCCGGACAGCCTCGTGTCGAAGCTGCGCCGGGGCGAGATCAGCCCCGAGTCGTACCCGCCGCTGGCCGACCTGGTGGACCGCTGCGCCGCGATGCGGGCGGCGACCGACGGATGGTTCGACGCCTGGGCGGTGCCGGGCGGCTTCGACCCGGGCGGCCTGCTCGGCGGCTGGGCGGTGGAGCGCGCCGCCGCCCGGCTGCGCGCCGCGGGCGTCCACGACTACGCCGTGCTCGCCGGCGCCGACCTGACCGTCCGGGGGCAGGCCGCGCACGGCGGCCCGTGGCGGGTCGCGGTGCACCACCCGACCGACGGGCAGCGGGCGCCGCTGGTGTTGGAGATGACCGCCGGCGCGGTCGGCACCTCGGGTGTGACCGGGCGGCGGGGGCACGTGGTCGACCCGCACACCGGCGAGCCGGCCGACCAACTGGTCGCCGCCACGGTGGTCGGCCCGGACCTCGCGGTCGCCGACGCCTACGCCACCGCCCTGTACGCCGCCGGCCCGGCCGGGCTGGCCTGGTTCCGCAACGGCTCGGACTATCGGGCGCTCTTCGCCCACCGCCGGCGCTGACCGCGCGGCACGACGCCCCGCCTTCGCACCCGGGACGCCGACCGCGATCGGCCCCCACGGTCTCGGCAACGACCGTGAGGGCCGGTCAGCGACGAGTGCGCGTGGCTCGCGCAATCGAGGGGTGCGGGCCGGTGGGTTGGACGGCCGACCGCGCCACCCGAAGACGGGCCGGAACATCGACTCAGCCAGTAACCGCACGGGTACGCTAGCGAATCGACGCAACTCGACGCAAGAGTCTCCACAGCGGACCGTCCGGTGTCCTGTCGGTAATCAGCGGGCCAACCTGCGGCGGGGCAGGGGTGACGGCGCGCACCCGGGATGGCACGCTGTCCGCCGTGAGTTTCGACTTGAGCGTGTGGGCCCTGCCGGTCGGGGCCACGCCCGACGAGGTGCGGGCGGCGGTGCAGCGGTGCCGCGAGGGACGGCACGGCGAGCAGTACCCCGACCCGCGGGTGGTCGCCTTCTACCGGGCCATCACGGCCAGCTATCCCGACCGTCCGGCGCGCCCGGGCACGCCGTGGGAGGTCACCCCGCTGCACGCGGCCGGCGACCACGTGGAGATGAACCTCTTCCCCACCTGCCCGGACGAGGTGCTGCTGGACATCGAGCGGCTGGCCGGCGAGCACGACCTGATGCTCTTCGACGCCCAGGACGGCTCGGTCTACCCGCCACCGGCCCGCGTCGAGCCCTGACCTCCGGGTACGACGAGGGGCCCGGCCGTCCGGCCGGGCCCCCGATCCGTCGTGGCCGGACTACTCGTCGCGCAGGTCGGCCGCGCTGGCCGCGACCGCGCCGATCGAGTCCGCTGCCGAGGTGAGCAGGTCCGCGCCGAGCGCCTGGTCGACGGTGAGCGTCATGAGCGTCTCGCCGCCGGCCTCGCGACGGGCCACCTGCATGGCCGCGATGTTCACGCCGGCCTCGCCGAGCAGCGTGCCGACGGTGCCGACCACGCCCGGCCGGTCGACGTAGCGCAGGAAGACCAGGATGCCCTCCGCGCCGATCTCCACGTCGAAACCGTCCACCTCGGTCAGCTTGAGGACGTCCCGCGCGCCGGTGTGGGTGACCGTGCCGGACACGCTGACCGTCCGGCCGTCCGGCAGCGCGCCGCGCACGGTGACCAGGTTGGGGTGGTCGACGGTCTCGGCCTGCGTGGCGAGGGTGACCTCGACGCCCCGCTCGGCGGCCAGGTGCGGCGCGTTGACGTAGGTGACCTGCTCCTCCACCACTGAGCTGAACAGCCCCTTGGTGGCGGCGAGCTTGAGCACCGACACGTCGTTCGCGACGATCTCGCCGCGCACGTCGACGGTGACGCTGGCGGCGACCCCACCGGCCAGGGCGGTGAAGGCCCGGCCCAGCTTCTCGGCCAGCGGCAGCAGCGGCCGGACGTCCTCGGCGACGACGCCGCCGGCCTGCACGTTCACGGCGTCCGGCACGAACTCGCCCTGCAGCGCCAGCTTGACGCTCTTCGCCACGGCCAGGCCGGCCTTGTCCTGCGCCTCGTGGGTGGAGGCGCCCAGGTGCGGGGTGGCCACCACGTTGTCGAAGGCGAACAGCGGCGAGGAGGTGCACGGCTCCTTGGCGTAGACGTCGACGCCGGCGCCGGCGACCCGGCCCTCGGCGATCGCGTTCGCGAGCGCCTGCTCGTCGACCAGGCCGCCGCGGGCGGCGTTGACGATCCGGACGCCCGGCTTGACGACCGCAAGTTCCTTCTCGCCGATGAGGCCCACCGTCTCCGGGGTCTTGGGCAGGTGGATCGAGATGAAGTCGCTCTCCCGGAGCAGCTCCTCGAGGCCGACCAGCCGGACGCCGAGCTGCGCGGCGCGGGCCGGCTGGATGTACGGGTCGTAGGCGATGAGGCGGGTGCCGAAGGCGGCGATGCGCTGGGCGAAGAGCACGCCGATGCGACCGAGGCCGACCACGCCGACGGTCTTGCCCTGGATCTCCACGCCGGTGTACTTCGACCGCTTCCACTCCCCGGCCTTCAGCGCGGCGCTGGCGCTGGCGGTGTTGCGGGCCACGGCGAGCAGCAGCGCGAGCGCCTGCTCGGCGGCGGACACGATGTTGGAGGTGGGCGCGTTGACGACCATGACGCCCCGCGCGGTGGCGGCCGGGACCTCGACGTTGTCCAGCCCGACGCCGGCGCGGGCGACCACCTTCAGCCGGGGGGCCGCCGCGATCGCCTCGGCGTCGATCTGGGTGGCGCTGCGTACGATCACCGCGTCGGCCTCGGAGAGCGCGGAGAGCAGGGCCGGGCGGTCGGTGCCGTCCACGTGACGCACGTCGAAGTCGTGCGCGAGCACCTCGATGGCGGCGGGAGCGAGTTCTTCGGCGATCAGTACGACAGGATTCATCGGTCCTCGTAGACGCTCGGTTGTGTGGTCGGCCTGGGGCGTTGGGGCGCCTCGCTGCGCCCTGCGCCGATCCGTGCCATGGCCGTCGGGTGCCGGCTGGAGCACCTCACCAAGGATGGTAGGGGGCCGTCCGCCCTCCGGGTCCCGGACCGCGGGGTGAGCGCCCTCACACAGGTTCGTCGCACGCCGGTCACCCCGCGTTCACCCGCTGCCCGGGCCGGCGCGCGGCCGGACGAGGCGTCGGTCACCCGGTCCCACCAGGTGAACGGACCGCTCGGGCCGGCGCGCCGACGACGGCGGCCCGCCGCCCGACGCCGGGGAGAGCGTCGGGCCGCGGGCCGCGTCGGAGTTGCCTGAGGCGGACTCAGGCGGTCTCGGTGATGGGCCGGTCGACCCAGCTCATCATGGCGCGCAGCTTCTGCCCGGTCTCCTCGATCGGGTGTGCCGCGCCCTCGGCCCGCCACTTGGCGAAGTTCGGCCGGCCCGCCTCGTCCTCGGCCACCCACTCGCGGGCGAACTCGCCGGACTGGATCTCGCCGAGGATCTTGCGCATCTCCTCCTTCACCCGGGAGTCGATGACCCGCGGGCCGCGGGAGAGGTCGCCGTACTCGGCGGTGTCCGAGATGCTGTAGCGCATCCGGGCGATGCCGCCCTCGTACATGAGGTCGACGATGAGCTTCAGCTCGTGCAGGCACTCGAAGTAGGCCACCTCGGGGGCGTAGCCGGCCTCGGTGAGCACCTCGAAGCCGGTCTGCACGAGTGCCGCCGCGCCGCCGCAGAGCACCGCCTGCTCGCCGAAGAGGTCGGTCTCGGTCTCCTCGGTGAAGGTGGTGCGGATCGCGCCGGCCCGGGTGCCGCCGATCGCCTTGGCGTACGCCAGGGCCAGGCCGAACGCGCTGCCGCTGGCGTCCTGCTCGACGGCGACCAGGCAGGGCACGCCCTTGCCGTCGACGTACTGGCGGCGGACCAGGTGACCGGGGCCCTTCGGGGCGACCATCGCCACGTCCACGTCGGCCGGGGGCTTGATGAGGCCGTAGCGGATATTGAAGCCGTGGCCGAAGAAGATCGCCTTGCCGGGGGCGAGGTTGGGGGCGATCGACTCGGTGTACAGCGCACGCTGGGCGGTGTCCGGCGCCAGGATCATGATCACGTCGGCCTCGGCCGCCGCCTCGGCCGGCGTCAGCACCCGCAGGCCCTGCTCCTCGGCCTTCGGCCGGCTCTTCGAGCCGGCGGGCAGGCCGATCACCACGTCGACGCCGGAGTCGCGCAGCGACAGCGCGTGGGCGTGCCCCTGGCTGCCGTAGCCGATCACGGCGACCGTGCGGCCCTGGATCAGGCCCAGGTCGGCGTCGTCGTCGTAGTACACCTCAACGCTCATTGACTTCCCTTTCCTACGGCGGTGCCCGTCGGCCCGTCGAAAATCCGGTGAATGCGAATCAGGCGGCGCGCAGCGCCGGGCCGGCGGTGATCGAGCGGGAGCCCCGCCCGATGGCCACCGTGCCGGACTGGACCATCTCCTTGATGCCGAACGGCTCCAGGTCACGCAGGAGCGCGTCGAGCTTGTCGGGGGTGCCGGTGGCCTCGATGGTCAGCGTGTCCGGCGCGACGTCGACCACCCGGGCGCGGAACAGGGCGACCGTCTCCAGCACCTGGCCGCGGGCGTTGCGGTCCGCGCGGACCTTGACCAGCAGCAGCTCCCGGGCCACCGAGACCTGCGGATCCAGCTCGACGATCTTGAGTACGTTGACCAGCTTGTTGAGCTGCTTGGTGACCTGCTCCAGCGGCGAGGACTCGGCGTTGACCACGATGGTGATGCGGGAGACGTCGGGGTTCTCGGTCTCACCGACCGCGAGGCTGTCGATGTTGAACCCGCGCCGGGAGAACAGCCCGGAGACCCGGGCCAGGACACCCGGCTTGTTCTCCACCAGCACGGACAGGGTGTGCATGGTCATTACAGCGCCTTCCTCGTCATGCCCTCATGGCCCTCGCTGCGCTCGGTGCATTCGGTCATGACTACAGCTCGTCCTCGTCGAAGGCGGGGCGGACGCCCCGGGCGAACATGATCTCGTCGTTGCTGGTGCCGGCGGCGACCATCGGCCACACCATGGCGTCCTTGCCGACCACGAAGTCGATGACCACCGGGGCGTCGGTGATCGCCATGGCCGCCTCGATGGTCTTGTCCACGTCGGCGGCGTTCTCGCAGCGCAGGCCGACGCAGCCCAGCGCCTCGGCGAGCTTCACGAAGTCGGGGATGCGGTGCTTGTGGGTGCCCAGCTCGGTGTTCGAGTAGCGCTCCCCGTAGAACAGGGTCTGCCACTGCCGGACCATGCCCAGGTTGCCGTTGTTGATGACGGCCACCTTGATCGGGATGCCCTCCAGGGCGCAGGTGGCCAGCTCCTGGTTGGTCATCTGGAAGCAGCCGTCGCCGTCGACCGCCCACACCGTGGTGTCCGGCTTGCCGACCTTGGCGCCCATGGCCGCCGGGACGGCGTAACCCATGGTGCCGAGGCCGCCGGAGTTGAGCCAGGTGTACGGCTTCTCGTACGAGACGAACTGGCTGGCCCACATCTGGTGCTGGCCGACGCCCGCCACGTAGACGGCGTCCGGGCCGGCGATCTCGCCCAGCCGCTTGATCACGTACTGCGGGGAGAGCGTGCCGTCGGCCGGCTCCTCGTAGCCCAGCGGGTAGCGCTCCCGCAGGTCGTCGAGCTGGTTCCACCAGTCGGCCAGGTCGGCGGCCGGCCGGGCCGCCTGTTCGGCGGTGACGGCCGCGATCAGCTCGTCGATGACGTGCCGGGCGTCGCCCACGATCGGGACGTCGGCGTGCCGGTTCTTGCCGATCTCGGCCGGGTCGATGTCGGCGTGCACCACGGTGGCGTCCGGCGCGAACGAGTCCAGCTTGCCGGTGACCCGGTCGTCGAAGCGGGCGCCCAGCGCCACGATCAGGTCGGACTTCTGCAGGCCGTAGACGGCGGCGACGGTGCCGTGCATGCCGGGCATGCCCAGGTGCTGCCGGTGCGAGTCGGGGAACGCGCCCAGTGCCATGAGGGTGGTGACCACCGGGATGCCGGTGAGCTCGGCCAGCCGGCGCAGCCCCTCGGTGGCGCCGGCCTTGAGCACGCCGCCGCCGACGTAGAGCACCGGGCGGCGGGCGCTGGTCATGAGCCGGGCCGCCTCGCGGATCTGCTTGCCGTGCGGGTGCAGCGTGGGCCGGTAGCCGGGCAGGTCCAGGGTGGGCGGCCAGGCGAAGGTGGTCGGCGCCTGGAGGACGTCCTTGGGGATGTCGACGAGGACCGGGCCGGGCCGGCCGGTCGAGGCCAGGTGGAACGCCTCGGCGAGCACCTGTGGGATCTCGTCGGCCGTCTGCACCAGGAAGTTGTGCTTGGTGATCGGCAGGGTGATGCCCTGGATGTCCGCCTCCTGGAAGGCGTCCGTGCCGATCGACGGGCGGGCGACCTGGCCGGTGATCGCCACCATGGCCACCGAGTCCATGTACGCGTCGGCGATCGGCGTGACCAGGTTGGTCGCGCCCGGGCCGGAGGTGGCGATGCAGACACCGACCTTGCCGGTGGCCTGGGCGTAGCCGGTGGCGGCGTGCCCGGCGCCCTGCTCGTGCCGGACCAGGATGTGCCGGACCGTCGAGTCGTAGAGCGGGTCGTACGCGGGCAGGATCGCGCCGCCCGGGATGCCGAAGACGACGTCGACGTCGAGCGCCTCGAGCGACCGCACCAGCGAGCCGGCGCCGGACACCTGCGCGGTGGCGGGCTGCGGCTCGGTCGCGGTGCGTCCGTCCGCGCCGGCGCCCCGTCCCGCTACGGCCGGGGTGGCCGGGGCGGCGCCGGTGCGGGGGGCGGGGGCGTGGTCGGCGTCACCGGCCGGCTCGGTGGCCGGGCGGGCGCGCCGGACGGAGTGGGCGAGGGTCTCTGGCGTGGGTCTCGTCATGGCGGTTCAGGCCTTCGGCTGGAGTGGGTGATGCGCTTCTCAGGGTGGGACGCGGGCGTCCCGGCGATGCTCCGACGGCAACAAAAACGGCCCACGTGCAGATGCACGGGGCCAGCGCACTCTCAGTGGGAGAGTGCGCTCAGGTAAGTACTCGCAGCGACCGGTTCGACGACATGCGGTCAAGCCTGACGCATCTCACGCGATGAGTCAACTGATCCCACATTTTGGTTCACGGACGTGGGCGTGTCGACTCCCGGAGCGGCTTCCATGGCCGGTGCGACCTGCGAAGATCCCTCATTCGAGGTACGCGGTGCGGGCACCTGGGCGGGCGGGTTCGACCGGAGCCGGGGCAGCAGCGGCGACGGCCCGGTCCGGGCCGGCGGGGCCGGCGGGGCGGGCGGCACCGAGGTCGGGCGGTTGCCCGGCGAGGTGGCCGCCTCCAGCATGGCCTCCAGGTGCTCGGCGGGCACGCCCCAGCCGAAGGCCGCGCCCTGCCCGAAGCGGCAGCCGGCGGCCACCACGGCGGCCAGCTCGGTGGGGGTGGTGACGCCCTCGGCGATCACCTCCAGCCCGAGCTGGTGGCCGAGGCGCATGACGATGTCGACCATCGGGGCGAACGCCGGGCCGTCGCGGCCCACCGGCCGGACCGGCTCGTGCTCGGCCACCAGGCTGTGATCGATCTTGAGGATGTCGATCGGGAGCCGGCGCAGCTGCCCCAGTGACGAGTAGCCGGCGCCGAAGTCGTCCAGCGCGATCCGCACCCCGGTCAGGCGCAGCGCGGTGAGCCGCCGGATCAGCTCGTCGAGGTCGGTGGCGACGGCGTGCTCGGTGACCTCCAGCACCAGCCGCTGCGGCGGCACGTGGTGGGCGCGCAGCGCGTCGGCGACCTGGACCACGTATTCCGGGGCGTGCAGCTCGCGGGGCGACACGTTCACCGACACCCAGACGTCGTGCCCGTCGGCCAGCCACCGGGAGAGCTGGTAGCAGGCCTGGTGCAGCACCCAGGCCCCCAGCTTGGAGATCATCCCGCACTCCTCGGCGAGCGGGATGAACTCGTCGGGCCGGACGTTGCCCAGCTCGGGGTGGTGCCAGCGGAGCAACGCCTCGGCGCCGACCGGGCGGACCGAGGGCAGCGAGGCCACCGGCTGGAAGGCCAGCCGCAGCTCGTCGCGTTCGATGGCGCCGCGCAGCTCGTGCTCCAGCATGGTGCGCCGGCGCAGCAGCTGGTCGTAGGTGGCGTCGTAGCGCTCGATCCGGTTCTTGCCGCGCTGCTTGGCGTAGCGCAGCGCCAGGTCGGCGTTGCGCAGCAGCAGCTCGACGTCGGTCTCCCCGCAGGCGCCGGCCACCCCGATGCTCACCGAGAGGAAGACCGGCCCGTCGGCCTCCTCGTAGGGGCGGCCGAGCACCCCGAGCAGCCTTTCGGCGACCGGCCCCGGCTCGGTCGTGCCGTGCATGAGCACCGCGAACTCGTCGCCGCCGAGCCGGGCGGCCAGGTCGCCGGGGCGCAGGTTGCCGCGCAGCCGCCGGCCCACCTCGGCCAGCACCGCGTCGCCGACGTCGTGCCCGCGCATGTCGTTGACGTTCTTGAAGCCGTCCAGGTCGAGCCCGAGCAGCACGCAGGGGACGCCGGCCTCGGCGCAGCGGTGCAGCGCGCGCAGCAGGCCGCGCCGGTTGGCCAGGCCGGTGAGCGGGTCGGTGTGCGCCAGCTCGCGGAAGTGCGCCTCCCGCTCGGCCAGCCGGCTGGCGTAGCCGCGCACGTCGTTGAGGGCCAGGTACTGCCGGGCCACCAGGGCGAAGCCCTCCACGCTGCCCGCCGCGATCCCGAACACGTCGAACCGGCCGCCCTGCACCAGGTGGTACATGGCGGAGGCGGCCATCGCGAACATCGGCACGAAGGCGTACTCGCCGTCGCGGCGGATCAGGTCGACGTCGACCTGCGGGAGGTCCACCCGGTGCGCGGCCAGGGCGGTGGCCAGCAGGCCGGCGGCGATCACCGCGGCGCCGGCGAACGCCAGAGCGGGGCCGGCCTGGCAGAGCCCGGCGGCCAGGCCCAGGCCGCCGCAGGTCACCCCGGTCGCGCCGGCGCCGAGCAGGACCAGCCGGCCGCGCGGCGGCGCCGCCCGCAACACCATGATCAGGGTCAGCCCCGCGGTGAGCGCCGCGCTGACCGTGGCCAGCAGGATGGGTACGCAGGCGACGGGGGTCGCGTCCCCGAGCAGCCGGGTCGGCGGGCTGAACAGCGCCCACCCGACGAACCAGAGCGAGCCCGCCATGATCACGCCGTCGAGCAGCAGCCGGGCGGTGGCCGCCCGGGCCGCCGCCGTGCCGGGCAGCCGGAGCAGGGCGACGCCGAGGCCGAGCCCGGCGAGCGTGGTGCCGAGCGAGACGACGGTGGCCCAGCCGGTGCGCTGCCCCTGCCGGTGCGCCCAGTGGTCGCCGGCGGCCAGCGTGCCGGCCAGCCCGAGGAGCAGGCTGAGCAGGGCGACCCCGGCGGCGGCCGCGAGCAGCACGTGCGCCCGCCGGTGCGGCCCGCCCCGGCGGCGTGCCGACGCGGCGAGCAGGGCGGCGGCGCCGGCCGCGGCGAGCCCGCTCAGCACCGCGACGATGACCATGCCCGGGGACGACTGCACGACCTCAACTGTGCCGGATCGGCGCCCCCCGTGGGGAACCGGGTGTGCAACTGTTGGGACACGGCGCGCGTGCCCGGGGGCCACCGAGGCGGCGGTGTCAGACTGGTAGGCATGCCTGAGCTGCGGTCGAGGACATCCACCCACGGTCGGACGATGGCCGGCGCCCGGGCCCTCTGGCGGGCCACCGGGATGACCGACGACGACTTCGGCAAGCCGATCGTCGCCATCGCGAACAGTTTCACCCAGTTCGTCCCCGGCCACGTCCACCTCAAGGACCTCGGCGGCCTGGTCGCCGACGCGGTGGCCGAGGCCGGCGGCGTGGGCCGGGAGTTCAACACCATCGCGGTGGACGACGGCATCGCCATGGGCCACGGCGGAATGCTCTACTCGCTGCCGAGCCGGGAGCTGATCGCCGACGCGGTGGAATACATGGTCAACGCGCACTGCGCGGACGCCCTGGTCTGCATCTCCAACTGCGACAAGATCACCCCCGGCATGCTGCTGGCCGCGCTGCGGCTCAACATCCCGACCGTCTTCGTCTCGGGCGGCCCCATGGAGGCCGGCAAGACCGTGGCCATCGAGGGCGTCGTCCACTCCAAGATCGACCTGATCGACGCCATGATCGCCTCCTCGAACGAGGCGGTCACCGACGACCAGCTCGGCGAGATCGAGCGCTCCGCCTGCCCGACCTGCGGCTCCTGCTCCGGCATGTTCACCGCCAACTCGATGAACTGCCTCACCGAGGCCATCGGCCTGGCGCTGCCCGGCAACGGCTCGACGCTGGCCACCCACGCCGCCCGCCGGTCCCTCTTCGTCGAGGCCGGCCGCACCGCCGTGGAGATCGCCAAGCGCTGGTACGACTCCGACGACGCCTCCGTGCTGCCCCGGTCGATCGCCAACCGCGACGCCTTCGAGAACGCCGTCGCGCTCGACGTGGCCATGGGCGGCTCGACCAACACGGTGCTGCACCTGCTGGCCGCCGCCCGCGAGGCCGAGCTGGACTTCGGGGTGGCCGACATCGACGCCATCTCCCGCCGGGTGCCCTGCCTGGCCAAGGTCGCGCCGAACTCGCCGCAGTACCACATGGAGGACGTGCACCGGGCCGGCGGCATCCCGGCCATCCTGGGTGAGCTGGACCGCGCCGGCCTGCTCCACCGGGACGTGCACGCCGTGCACTCCCCCTCGCTGGAGACGTGGCTCGCCGACTGGGACGTTCGGGGCGGCTCGGCAACCGCCGAGGCGGTCGAGCTGTTCCACGCCGCGCCGGGCGGGGTGCGCACCACCGAGCCGTTCTCCACCACCAACCGCTGGTCCTCCCTGGACACCGACGCGGCCGGCGGCTGCATCCGGGACGGCGAGCACGCCTACAGCGCCGACGGTGGGCTGGCCATCCTGCACGGCAACCTGGCGCCGGACGGCTGCGTCGTGAAGACCGCCGGCGTGCCCGAGGAGTGCCTGACCTTCCGCGGGCCGGCCAAGGTCTACGAGTCGCAGGACGACGCGGTCACGGCGATCCTGGCCAAGGAGGTCGTGGCCGGGGACGTGGTGGTGATCCGCTACGAGGGCCCGAAGGGCGGCCCCGGCATGCAGGAGATGCTCTACCCCACCTCGTTCCTCAAGGGCCGCGGCTTGGGCCGCTCCTGCGCGCTGCTCACCGACGGCCGGTTCTCCGGCGGCACCTCCGGCCTGTCCATCGGGCACGTCTCCCCCGAGGCGGCCTCGGGCGGGCTCATCGCGCTGGTCCGGGAGGGCGACGAGATCGTCATCGACATCCCGGCCCGGTCGATCCGGCTCGACGTGCCGGACGACGTGCTCCAGGCCCGCCGGGTGGCCGAGGAGAAGCGGGACCGCCCGTACACGCCCGCCGACCGGGTCCGGCCGGTGTCCGCGGCGCTGCGCGCGTACGCCTCGATGGCCACCTCGGCCAGCGACGGCGCCTACCGCCGCGTCCCGGAGTGAAAGGAAGGGCCCCTGTTAACGCCTCCGGTATAGCAGGGCCCCCTCCTACGGCGTGTTTTATAAGTGAGCGGCTGGTGCTGGGCGTTGTGAGTCGTTGTTGTCGGTTGGCCCGTGGGGTTTCTGGGTCTGTGCGGGTGGTGGACTGTTTGTCGGTGGTGTGTGGCATGGTGTGCTGCCGTGGCCCGTTTCACCACGTTGCGGTTCTGTCTGAAGCCGACCGCTGAGCAGGAGATTGTGTTGCGTCGGCATGCGGGTGCGGCCCGGTTCGGCTACAACCAGTGCCTGCGGCTGGTCAAGGACGCTTTGGACGGCAAGCGCGGTGGGACGGTCG